>NZ_FNTX01000001.1:2100000-2284280 GCF_900105765.1 Ruania alba | reverse complement strand
GAAGGTCGCCGTCGTCGGCTACGGCAGCCAGGGGCACGCCCACTCGCTGAACCTGCGGGACTCCGGTGTGGACGTGCGCGTGGGTCTGCGCGAGGGGTCTGCCTCGCGGAAGAAGGCTGAGGACGAGGGCCTGCGCGTGCTCACCGTGGCCGAGGCCGTCAAGGAGGCGGACGTCGTCGTGGTGCTGGCACCGGACCAGGTGCAGCGGCACGTGTACACCGACGAGATCGCCCCGAACCTCGCCGACGGCGCCACGCTGGTGTTCGGTCACGGGTTCAACATCCGCTTCGGCTACATCAAGCCGAAGGAGTCGGTGGACGTGATCATGTGGCCCGAAGGGACCGGGCACCTGGTGCGTCGCGAGTACGCCGACGGTCGTGGCGTGCCGGTGATCGTGGCGGTCGAGCAGGATGCGTCCGGTTCCGCATGGCGCTGGCCCTCTCCTACGCCAAGGGATCGGCGGACTGCGCGCTGGCGGGATCAAGACCACCTTCACCGAGGAGACCGAGACCGACCTGTTCGGTGAGCAGAGCGTGCTCTGCGGTGGCGCTTCGCAGCTGGTGCAGTACGGCTTCGAGACCCTGACGAGCCGGCTACCAGCCGGAGGTTGCCTACTTCGAGTGCTGCACGAGCTCAAGCTCATCGTGGACCTGATGGTGGAGGGTGGTCTGGCGAAGCAGCGCTGGTCCATCTCCGACACGGCCGAGTACGGCGACTACGTCTCCGCCGCGGGTGATCGACCCGAACGTGAAGGAGAACATGAAGGCGGTGCTCGCGGACATCCAGTCCGGTGCCTTTGCGAGCGGTTCATCGCCGACCAGGACGCCGGAGCCCCGGAGTTCAAGGAGCTGCGTGCCAAGGGTGAGCAGCACCCGATCGAGGCCACCGGTCGCGAGCTGCGGAAGATGTTCTCCTGGATGAAGGAGACGGATGCCGACTATGTCGAGGGAAGTGCCGGACGCTGACCCTCGACTGACTCACTCTCGGCAGTCCGACCTACCACGCCACGGTAGGTCGGACTGCGAAGTCGTCTCAGGCGCCCTGCGGCTACGATCGCGCTATGACCGACCCTGCAGAACAGCCGGCCGAGATCGTCCCGGGCCGGTGTCCGAGCCTGGCGAGGCCCGCGAGACGCTGATCTCCCGCGGCACCCGGGCCTCGGTGGGCACGCTCGCCCCGGTGCTGCGGCGCGCGGTGCGCATCCTGCGGTTCCGGCCTACGCCGTCGGGCTGGTTCCGGTGCTCCCGCTGCTCGGCACGGCGGTGGTCGCCGCCACGGTGACGGGTGGGAGCGGATCGTGCTGCTCCTGCTCGTGGCAGCAGGCGTGGCGGTGGTGGTGCTGTGGTGGATCCGGATCCACCGCTACGTCAGCGCGTGGACGACCCGGACGCGCTCACCGCCGAATTCGTGCAGTTGGTGGATCTGCTGGAGATGCGCGACGAGGTGCTGGACCGCCTGAAGAACCTGGCGGAGAAGGGTGGTCTGCGGTTCTTCCGGCGGCTGCGGTCGCTGTGGCGGTGGTGACGATCCGGACTACTGACGGGCGGATCGAGGACCTCGGCCGGGCGCGCTGGTTCGTCCGCGCCGTGGGCACCACCGTGCTTCGAGCGACCGCCTTGCTCTGGACGGCGATCGTCTCCTGGCTCGTGTTCCTGCTGGTGCTGGGTTGCGCCTGTCCGGAGGCTTCTGAGCCGTTAGTGCAGGATCCGGATCTGGAACGGGTAGGAATAGACCTCGCCGCGCTGGCTCGCACCGCGCCGATGATCGAGAAGATCAGTTGGATCAGCCCGGGGATGAAGATCAGGAACAGCCCGAGCGGCAGCAGGATCACGGTGAAGACCATGATCCAGCGACCACCATCGCACCCAGACGGTGAGGTGGAAGTTGAACGAGCTGGCGCGGCGTTGCGCACCAGCGGCCCCGGTCGCGCCAGATCAGCCAGACGAGCAACGGGCCGGCGATCGAGACGAACCCGATGCTGACGATCATCGCGATGATGGGGGAGAGATGCGCCAGGATCGCGATGGTTCGGTCGTCGCCGCGCGCCTGCTGAGGTAGGGCTGCTGGGTCATAGTTCCTCCGAGGTGTGCGGATCGCAGCCTGGTCCGAACGCCGGAGTGCGAGAATGGGCTCATGGACTCCGATGAGGTAGCTGCCTTCTGGAAGCATGCCAGAGTGCGCGGGAAAGTGGCCTGGCTTGAGGCATTCATCGGCCAGCATCGGGAGAGCACCCTGCCGCCCCCGGCGTTCTCCTTCGCTCCCGAGCCCCACGTGGCTCAGGACATGGCCGAGGCGGTGCTGGACGGGCGACGGACCGCCGTCAGCACGCTCCGTTCTGAGTTTCCTTCCGATGATGACCTGCCCCGGGTCGGTGACCTCGCCATCGTGCTGGACGGGCACGAGCACCCGGTCGCGCTGATCCGCACGGTCGAGGTGCGCGTGCGGCCGTTCGCGGAGTGGACGAGCAGCACGCCGCGGGAGGTGAGGAAAGCGTGCAGGCCTGGCAACGGCGGTACTGGACGAGCCTCGGTGCGGACGAGGGGAGCGAGGTGGTGCTCGAGCGCATCGCCCTCGTCTTCCCGCAGGTGGCGGAAGCGACCGGTCAGGTGCACCAGTACACCTGACCCAGCCGCTCAACATTCGAGACTGGTTGTCCGTCAGGTGGGATCCGACGCTACGCTGCGAGGCATGGCACGCACGATCAAGCTCGCAGTCGTCGGTGGAGACGGAATCGGTCCGGAGGTGACCGCCGAAGGTCTCAAGGTGCTCGATGCCGTCCTGGTCGGCACCGACGTGACCGTGGAGCGCACCGACTTCGAGCTCGGGGCCGCCCGCTGGCACGCCACCGGTGAGACCCTCACTGACGACGATCTCGCCGCGATCAGCACCCACGACGCGATCCTGCTCGGCGCCGTCGGCGACCCGACCGTGCCCTCCGGGGTGCTGGAGCGTGGCCTGCTGCTGAAGCTGCGGTTCGCCCTGGATCACTACGTGAACCTGCGCCCTCCAAGCTCTTCCCGGGCGTGCCCAGCCCGTTGGCGAACCCCGGCGAGGTCGACTTCGTCGTCGTGCGTGAGGGTACCGAGGGCCCTACGTCGGCAACGGAGGTGCGCTGCGGGTGGGCACCCCGCACGAGATCGCCACCGAGGTCAGCGTGAACACCGCGCACGGGGTGGAGCGGGTGGTGCGGGACGCCTTCGCCCGCGCCCAGGCGCGTCCGCGCAAGAAGCTCACCTGGTGCACAAGCACAACGTGCTCGTCCACGCCGGGCACCTGTGGCGCCGTACGGTCGACGCCGTGGCGCCGGAGTTCCCCGATGTGAGCGTCGACTACCTGCACGTGGACGCGGCCACCATCTTCATGACCACGGACCCGTCCCGGTTCGACGTGATCGTCACCGACAACCTCTTCGGTGACATCATCACTGACCTGGCCGCCGCGATCACCGGTGGCATCGGCTGGCCGCCTCCGGCAACGTGAACCCGGACAAGACCTTCCCCTCGATGTTCGAGCCGGTGCACGGCTCGCCCCGGACATCGCCGGCCAGCAGAAGGCCGACCCGACTGCGGCGGTCCTGTCGGTGGGGCTGCTACTGGATCACCTGGGCCTCACCGAGCAGGCCCAGCGGATCGAGGCGGCCGTCGAGGCGGACATTGCTGAGCGCAGCGGCCCACGTTCCACCAGCGAGATCGGCGACGCCCTCGCTGCACGAGTAGCCGGCTGAGCGGGCGCCCGGCCAGCGAGACACCGCCAGCCCCAGCGCCCGTTCCCCACCTGCCCGCGAGGGCATCGGAATCGAAGACCAGGTGGAAGGGCCATGACCACAACAACGCACCCCCGCTCCGGCGCCACCCACGACGGCGTCCCGCACTACCCGTGCACCGGAACCTCTCCCCGTGCCCTGCTGAGCAACGCCAGCAGGTGCTCGATGCACCGAGATTCGGCACCCGGTTCACCGACCACATGGCGCGCGCCCGGTGGACACCGGACACCGGGTGGGCCGACCGCCGGGTGGAGGCGTACGGCCCGTTGCGGCTGGACCCTGCGGCCGCCGTGTTGCACTACGGCCAGGAGATCTTTGAAGGCTTGAAGGTCTACCGGCACGGGGACGGTTCGGTGTGGGCATTCCGGCCGGCGCTGAATGCCGCACGGTTCGCCGCCAGTGCCCGCCGGCTCGCCCTGCCGGAGCTCGACACGGACGACTTCTTGGCGTCGATCGCCGCGTTGGTGAACGCGGACGTGGACTGGGTTCCGACCCTTCCTGGCTCCAGCCTGTACCTGCGGCCGTTCATGATCGCCTCCGAGGCTTTCCTCGGGTGCGCCCCGCCGCCCAGGTCGACTACCTGGTGATCGCTTCCCCGGCGGCCTCGTACTTCGGCGGTGGTTTCGAGCCTGTCTCCATCTGGGTGGCCGACGGCCAGCACCGGGCGGGACCGGGCGGTACGGGCGCGGCCAAGTGCGGCGGCAACTACGCCGCCAGCCTGCTCCCGCAGCAGCAGGCCGCCGAGCATGGATGCGACCAGGTGTGCTTCCTGGATGCCGCCACGAACACCCTGCTGGAGGAGATCGGCAGCATGAACGTGCTGGTGGTCACCGACGACGGCACCGTGCACACGCCGGAGCTGTCCGGGACCATTCTGTCCGGGGTGACCAGGCGTTCGGTCCTGGACTTGTTGCGTGAGCAGGGCCGCACCGTCTCCGAGCGGCCGATCCCGCTGGCCGAGGTGCGGGAGGGACTGCGCGAGGGCACCGTGACCGAGGTGTTCGCCTGCGGCACGGCGGCGGTGATCACCCCGATCGGACGATTGGCCGGTGCCGGGTTCGACCTGACGGTCGGTGATGGTTCACCAGGCCCGATCACCAGTGCGCTGCATGCGACGCTCACCGGGATCCAGTACGGTACGTCGGCGGACGTGCACGGCTGGATGCGCCGGCTGGTGTGAGCAGGATCCGGTCCGTCCGTGCGCGTGCGGCGTGCCCGGGGCGGTACCGTCAGGGGAGACATCACGGTATGAGGGACATCACATGAGCAGCGATCTATCCAGTCCGTCGGGCGCTCCGACGTTCACGGTCCGCCCGTCCGCGCACCCGCGATCGCTGGCGGAGCGCGAGCAGGCGTTGACCGACCTGGCATTCGGCACTGTCTTCACCGATCACATGGTGCGGGCCACCTGGACGGCCGAGAACGGATGGCACGACGAGCGCGTCGTGGCGTATGAACCGATCAGCCTGGACCCGGCGGCGGCGGTGCTGCACTACGCCCAGGAGATCTTCGAGGGGTTGAAGGCCTACCGGCACGCCGACGGTTCCGTGTGGGCGTTCCGCCCGGACGCCAATGCGAGCCGGTTCGCCGCGAGCGCGCACCGGCTCGCTCTGCCGGAGCTGCCCGCCGAGCACTTCCTCGGCTCGATCGAGGCGCTGGTGAGTACGGACATGGAGTGGGTGCCGGACTCGTCCGGATCCTCGCTCTACCTGCGGCCGTTCATGTTCGCCTCCGAGCCGTTCCTCGGCGTCCGCCCGTCCAAGCAGGTCGACTACCTGCTGATCGCGTCCCCCTCCGGGCCGTACTTCACGTCCGGCTTCCAACCGGTGTCGATCTGGGTGGCCGAGGACTACCACCGGGCGGGACCCGGGGGTACGGGCGCGGCCAAGTGCGGTGGCAACTACGCCGCCAGCCTGCTCCCGCAGCAGCAGGCCGCCGAGCACGGATGCGCACAGGTGTGTTTCCTCGACGCGGCGACCAACACGTATCTCGAAGAACTCGGCGGGATGAACGTCTTCCTCGTGACCGATGACGGCGCCGTGCACACTCCCGAGCTGAGCGGCACGATCCTGGAGGGCGTCACCCGCCGATCGATTCTGCAGTTGCTGCGCGACGACGGTCGCGAGGTGCACGAGCGGCCGATCACCCTGGCCGAGATCAAGGAGCAGGTGGACTCGGGGCGGATCACTGAGATCTTCGCCTGTGGCACGGCTGCTGTGGTCACCCCGGTCGGCCATCTCAAGGGCACCGACTTTGATCTCACGGTGGCAGACGGTGAGTCAGGTGCGATCACGCAGTGGCTGTACCAGCATCTCACCGACCTGCAGTACGGGCGGGCGCCCGATCCGCACGGGTGGATGCGCCGCCTTGCTTAGATGGCGGCACCCGTGCCGTGGGCCACGCTTCTGACGCCGACATGCATCGCTCACTATGAGCGAATATCGCTCATAGTGAGCGCATATGTGTGTACAGTAGGGTGACCGTTGTCGAGGAGCAACAGCGTAGACGGGGAGGGTGCGGCTGACGTGGCACTCACCGGCGATGCCCCCGCGGTTCCGGAACACAGTTGTCGGACCGGCAGCGGGACGTGCTCGCTCTCGTCGAGCGGCGGGGCACCATCAGGGTCTCCGATCTGGCGCACGAGCTCGGTATCTCCTCAGCAACGGCCCGGCGAGACGTCACCGTACTGGCGGTCGCTCAGCTCGTTCAGCGCACTCACGGTGGGGCGCGTGTGCTCGAGCCTCAGCAGTCGCTGCGCCACGTCGAATCCCTCCGGCCCGGCGACGCCGGGGCGATCGGAATGCTTGTCCCGTCGCTCGAGTTCTACTGGCCCGACGTCGCTCGAGGCGCAGAAGCGGCCGCTCGCGAACGCGGATTCAGCATCATGCTCCGTGAGTCCGAGTATCGGGCCGTCGACGAGCTGGGCGATGTTGACCGTCTCATCGCAGCCGGAGCGCGCGGCCTGCTACTCGCGCCGACGCTGGACGGTTCCACTGGGGAGCGAATGCTCGCCTGGCTCGCCCGATCGCCCGTACCCATCGTTCTGCTCGAACGTGACGCCGCTGCGAGTGAGCTGCACGAGGGTATCGACACCGTCGTCACCGATCACACCCATGGCGTCCAGAAGGCCGCACGACATCTCGCTGATCGTGGGCACCGGAAGGTCGGCGTCGCGCTCTCACAGAACTCGCCGCACACCTCCGCGATCCGTCGCGCCTGGGTCGGTGCGTGCGAACGGCTCGGCCTCACACTGCCCGCCGTGGACGCGACCGTGCCCCCACGGACCGATCCCGATTACCACACAGTCATCGACCAGGTTCTCGACGCCACTCGTGCCAGCGGCACCTCCGCTCTGCTCGTCCATTCCGATATCGATGCGATCCAGCTGGTTCAGCATGCCGACGACCGCGGTGTCGCCATCCCCGGCGATCTGAGCGTGGTGTCCTATGACGACCAGGTCGCCGCCATGAACCACCCGGCACTCACCGCGATCCGTCCGCCTCGCGAGGCCATCGGACGCACGGCGTTCGAGCTGCTGGCCGCGCGTCTCGCGGACACCGAGAGGCCGGCGCATCGCGTCGCCATCGGCCCGGCGCTCTCTGTCCGCGAGACCAGCGGACCCGCGCCCACCTCTGCTGAAACAGATCAGCCCATCCCGTCACACGAATAGCTGAAGGCCCCGCCAGGCATCTGACGGATCCGCGATTCCGGCCGTCGGGGACCACATCGGGCAGGTCCCGCGTTCGCATGACCTGAGACGCCACCCGATTCCGCGCGTCGGTGGAGCGCGTCGATCCCTTGACAGGTGATCGACGCGTGCCCTATTTTGCTCATATAAGAGCGAACGGGCCCAATTGATCGACTTTCGCTCATATCGGACTCGAGGAGGAGTGGGACAGGGGGTCCCGGAGGCCGTGTGGGTGGAACTTTGTGGTTGTGATGCGTCGGCGGATGTGGATGCCGGTCGGCGCCGGGTCCCAGTTTGTTCGCATGATCGCCACGCTCAACGAGGAGGAACGTTCCATGACGTCACGCGATATCTCCAGGCGCAGCGTGCTTGCGCTCGCTGGAGCGGCGGCGGCCCTGTCAGGTGGCCTCGGCCACGTCAGAGCATTCGCCGATACGGGAAGCATCGTCGACCGGCTTCAACCGGCACACCCGCGACTCTGGCTCGGGCCGGGAGGATTCGCTTCTATTCAAGCATCGATCGACTCCGATCCTCGAGCGGCCGACTGGTATGAGAATCTCGTCGGACTGGGCCAGCGAATTCTCAACCAATCGCCCCAAGAATACGACCCAGATTCAAACCTTCTCTCGATCAGCCGGCGGGTGCGCAACAGCGTCTTCCGCATGTCGTTGCTGCATGGCCTGACCGGAGAGGACCGCTATGCAGAGCGGGGTATAGCGGAACTAGAAGCCGTGGCCAACTTCCCCGACTGGTCTGACACCTTCCTGAGTACTGCTGAATTGGCTCATGCCTGTGCGATGGGATATGACTGGCTGTATCATCGCCTCTCCCATGACCAGCGAGATCTGATTCGTGGTGCGATCGTTGAGCTGGGGCTCAAGCAAGGGCTGGTGGAGTATCGCGACTCGGACCGGCACGGCAACAGCCCGCCATGGTCAACGGTGACGGGCAACTGGAACTTCGTGGGCAATGCCGGCATGGCTGCGGGGGCTCTGGCGATCGGCGACGAGGAACCTGAGGTGGCCGAAGAGGTCCTGCGTAGCAGTCTCGACTCTGTGGCCATTGCCGCTGCTGAGTTCGCTCCCGATGGGGCCTGGCCGGAAGGGATGGGCTATTGGGGATACACCATGCGCTATTGGGTGTCCTACCTCAGGGCCTTTGAGTCCGCGGTCGGCACAAGCTTCGGCCTGTCCGACTCGCCCGGCTTCAGTGAGACGGGATACTTCCCGATCTACATGACCAGCCCGCTGGGGATGAACTTCAACTATTATGACACTGACCTCGTGGGGCGCCCGTATATTCCGGAGATGTTCTGGATGGCGAGCCGGTATGAGAAGCCGTCATTCTCGTGGTGGGGGAATCTCGACCAGTCGGTCAGCCCCGAGCGTAAGTTGCTCTACTTCGATCCGGAGGTCGAGGACAAGAACCCCATCGAGCAGGATTTGCCGTTCGACAAGTTGTTCCGCACGAGCGAAGCGGTGACACTGCGAGCAGCATGGGAACAGCCATTGACCACCTTTGCGGGATTCAAGGGAGGTTTCAATGACACCAGTCACGCCGATCTGGACCTGGGCACCTTCGTCTTCGATGCGTTGGGGCATCGCTGGGCCTCGGATCTCGGGAAGGACGACTACAGCCTTCCCGGCTACAACAATCGACGCGACGGCTCGCGCTGGACCTATTACCGCAAGCGGGCGGAGGGAAACAACACGCTGGTGGTCAACCCCGGTGCGGGTCCCGAGCAGGATCCGATGGCGAAAGCCGACATCGTGGAGCACGGGTTCGGCCCGCTGAGCGCGTTCGCCATCGCCGATCTGACGGCGGCGTACGCGAACCGTGGGGTCACCAGCTGGCGCCGGGGAGTCTCCCTGAGGGACCATCGGCGACAGTTGGTGGTCCGGGACGAGTTGCAGGCCTCAGAGCCGGCCGAGGTGTGGTGGTTCATGCACACCGAGGCTGAGGTCGACGTGGCGGCCGACGGCTTGTCGGCGGTGCTGAGCGTTGGTGATGACCGGGTCGCGGTCCAGATCGTCGAACCGGCCGAGGGTGTGCGTTTCTCGGTGCGCCCGGCGACTCCGCTCCCGTCATCGCCTGATCCGGAAGGTCAGAATCCCAACACCGGCGTGCAGAAGCTCACCATCGAGGCATCAGGTGTGACGGATCTGCAGTTGGCTGTGGTGTTCACGCCGCTGCGGCACTGGGAAGAGGTACCGGCCGGCACCGATCTGGATGAGATCGAGCCATTGGCGCAGTGGGCGATCCCGGCGTCCAAGCGTGAGGTGCCCATGCTTGCTGACCTGACGATCGACGGGGAACCGTTGACCGGCTTCGTTCCCGAGGTGTTCACGTACGACCTGCGCGGGATCGTCGCCGACGCCGTGGGGCAGCCGGTGCTCGAGGCACGCGCCGATGATGCTCGGACTCGTGTCAACGTGCGGCAGGCCAGTTCGGTCCCCGGGACCTCACGAATCGATCTGATTGCGCCCGGCTCGCCGCGGGTCCGCTATGAAGTCCACCTGGATTGGACGGTGCTGCAGCCGTTTGCGGATGCCTGGGACTTCCGGGACCAGGATCCCGCGCAGAGTGTGGCGGGGTCGGACAACGGAACGCTCGCAGTCCTGGGCCAGAGCACTGACGAGGAGCCGGGGGAGCCCGCATGGGTGAGCGCCGATCTCCCGGGCGGCGAGGCCACCGTCCTGTCACTTGAGCCTCGCGGACTGCCGGTGTCAGTGCCGGAGACGGCCGACGTGGACCTGTCGGCGGGCTTTGCCTTCGAGGCCATGATCTTTCAGCACAGGCGCACGACTCTGCCGCGGATCATGGCGAAGGGCGAGGGGGCGCAGCTGTGGATCTACGACGACGGCAGCCTGCGTGTTCGCGCGCACAGCGCCACTGGTGCGCGGTACGGGTGTACGTCAAACCCGGGGATGCTCCCGCTCGAGACCTGGGTCAACGTCCGGTTGACGTACTCGGCGGGTGAGTCCGGCGATCGGGAGTTCCGGATCTTCGTGGACGGTCAGGAGGTGAGCTATCAGTCGCAAGGAGACGCGGTACCTGCTCATGTGCTGCTCGGCGGCACGGGCAGTCCCTTGCTGATCGGGAATGCGGAATCGACGGTTCGCGGTCTCGATGGGCTCCTTGCCCAGGCGAGCCTGGCTGTTCCCGGAACTCCTTAGTCGGCGTCGCCGTAGTTCTCGACGATCGCCACGTCCAGCGGGAATGCCACCGGGGTCCGGCCGAACAACAACCGGCCGGCCTCGGTGGCGCTCGCCCGCACCTCCTCGGCAACATGTTCGGCCACGGGCTCCGGCGCGTGCACGATCACCTCGTCGTGCAGGAAGAACACCAGGTGCGGTCGCTCGCCGAGGTCGTCGTAGCGAATGAGCCGACGGCGGATCTCACCCATCCAGCACAGCGCCCACTCCGCGGCCGTGCCCTGCACCACGAAATTCCGGGTGAACCGACCCCAATCCCGTGCACCCTGGCGGGCACGGCGTTCGACGGCGTCCGTCGCCTCCGGCTGGCTCGCTGCGGCCTGGCGTTCGTGCCAGGACTCCGGGGGTGGGGGAGAGGTACGCCCCAACCAGGTGCGTACCGTGCCACCCTGCTCACCGGTGCGTGCTGCCTGCTCCACGACGCCCGTTGCCCGTGGATAGGCCCGCATCAGGCGCGGCATCAGCAATCCCGCCTCACCGGTGGTAGCCCCGTACAGGGCGCCGAGCATCGCCACCTTCGCCTCCGCGCGGGTGCCCATGACCCCGCGGTCGACAAGACCCTGATAGAGGTCGCCGGCCTGCCCCGCGGCGGCGAGTGCGTCGTCGGAGGCCACCGCGGCGAGCACCCGCGGTTCGATCTGCGCGGCGTCCGCCACGACGAGCCGCCAGCCGGGGTCGGCACGGACCGCCGCCCGGATCTGCTTGGGCAGCTGCAGCGCACCACCGCCGCTGGTGGCCCACCGCCCGGTGACCACCCCACCGGGGACGTAGTCCGGCCGGAATCGAGGACGCCGGCTCGCCGTCGCTGTGGGGTCCGGGTGCACCCAGGAGTCCAACCAGGCCCAGCCGTTCGCGCTGAGCAATCGGGCCAGTTTCTTGTATTGCAGCAACGGGCCCACCACCGGGTGCTCCAAACGACCGATCTCCCACTTCGAGGTGGTGGTCAGGTCGAGCCCGGCGCGGCGCAACGCACGCAGCAGCTCGACCGGGGAGTCCGGGTTGAGGGCCGGCGCGGCCAGGAGTTCGCGGATCTGTACGGCGAGTTCCTCCAGCCGCGCCGGCCGCGTGCCGGGTGCGGGTCGCGGGCCCAAGGCCTCGGTGAGCAGGTCCTCGTGCACTGCCCGGTCCCACGGCAGGCCGTCGGCCGCGATCTCGGCCGCGATCATGGCGCCGGCCGACTCGGCGGCGAGCAGCAGACGCATGCGAGCCGGCTCTGGGCATGCCGTCACCGCCACCTGCTGCCGCGTCCGTTCGGCCAACAGTGTCTCGAGCTCGTCCGAGGGTGCGTCGGGGACGTCGTCCCAGAGCGTCGGCACGGCCGGGTCCGCCGGGTGAGCTGCCACGACGGGGGCGGTGCGCCAGCCCAGGTCCGGCCAGTCGTGATCGGGAACGGCGTGCTGCAGGATGGCACGGCACAGCCGCAGGTCCAGGCAACGGTTCACCCGCACGCCCGCAGTGATGAGCTCTGGTGCGAGCGCAGCTGTGTCTGCCCACACCCAGCGTGGTGCGGAATCCTGGTACGCGGCCAGCACTTGCGGGAGCTCGGCGCGGGTGCAGGTGCGAGTGGCTCCCGGGGTGAGCTCCGCCGTCAGCTCGCACAGTTGCACCTGCTCGCCGTCGGCGCACACGAGGATCTCCACTCGCCGAGCGTACGGCTCGGGGCCGACAGCCAGGTGCGGTGAATTGTGCGATGATGGGGCCCATGACGCCCACCAGCGCTCTGATTATCGGCTAGCGCGTTCGCCACCACGGCGAACGCGCAGACCTCCCGAACCCGGGGGGTCTTTTTGTTGCCGGGCTCACCCCGCCCGACCGGTTGAGAACCCTGCTGCCAGGAAGTCACCACCATGAGCACCACCACCACACCCGCGGACAACCACGGCGACGACGCCGTGCACGTCTACGACACGACCCTGCGTGACGGCGCCCAGCAGGAGGGGATGAACCTCACTGTCGCCGACAAGCTCGCCATCGCACCGTTGCTGGACGAGCTCGGGGTCACGTTCATCGAGGGTGGCTGGCCGGGCGCGATCCCGAAGGACACCGAGTTCTTCGCACGCGCCACCAAGGACCTGGACCTGAAGCACGCCGAGCTGGCCGCCTTCGGGGCGACTCGCAAGCCCGGTACCAGCGCCCATCACGACACCCAGGTGCGTGCCCTGATCGACTCCGAAGCACCCACCGTCACCCTCGTGGCCAAGAGCGACATCCGGCACGTCGAGCGTGCCCTGCGCACCACCGGCGAGGAGAACCTCGCCATGATCGCCGACACGGTCTCTTACTTGGTCGGTGAGGGGCGCCGGGTGGTGCTCGATGCCGAGCACTTCTTCGACGGCTACCAGTACGACCCCGCGTACGCGCTGCGCGCCGTCACCACCGCTTTCGAGGCGGGCGCCGAGGTGGTGGCCCTGTGCGACACCAACGGGGGCATGCTGCCCGAGTGGGTGCACGAGATCGTCTCCGCCGTCCGCGCTGAGACCGACCCAGGCCGGCACGTGCTCGGCATGCACGCCCACAACGACTCGGGCTGCGCCGTGGCCAACTCGATGGCCGCCGTCAGTGCCGGCGCCCGGCACGTACAGGGCACCGTGAACGGCTACGGCGAGCGCACCGGTAATGCGGACCTGATGGCCGTCGTCGCGAACCTCGACCTCAAGCTCGGCCTGCGCACGCTCAGCAACGGGGGCCTGGAGGAGGTCACCCGGATCGCGCACGCGATCAGCGAGATCACGAACATCGCCCCGTTCGCCCGCCAGCCCTACATCGGTGCCAGCGCGTTCGCGCACAAGGCCGGGCTGCACGCCAGTGCCATCCGGATCGACCCGGACCTGTACCAGCACATCGACCCGCGCAAGGTCGGCAACGATATGCGAATGCTGGTCTCGGACATGGCCGGCCGGGCGAGCATCGAGCTCAAGGGGCGTGAGCTCGGCTTCGATCTCACCGGGCAGTCCGATGTGCTCGGCCGGGTGACCTCCCGGGTGAAGGACGCCGAGGCCAACGGGTACACCTACGACGCCGCGGACGCCTCCTTCGAGCTGCTGCTGCGCGAGGAGATCACCGGCGAGCGCCCCGCCTACTTCCGCACCGAGTCCTGGCGGGCCATCGTGGACCACTCCGCCGGCCCGGACGGGGTGATGCGGGATGTCGCCGAAGCCACGGTGAAGATCCACGCCGGGAACCAGCGGGTGGTCTCCACTGGCGAGGGCAACGGGCCGGTGAACGCCCTTGACCACGCCCTGCGTCAGGCGTTGGCCACTGCCTACCCGCAGATCGAGGACATCGAGCTGATCGACTACAAGGTGCGGCTGCTGGACTCCGCGCACGGCACCGACGCGATCACCCGGGTACTCATCGAGCTCACCGACGGTCACCACTCCTGGAGCACCGTCGGGGTCGGTGCGAACCTGCTCGAGGCCTCCTGGGAGGCGCTCGTGGACGGTTTGGTGTTCGGGCTCCTGCACGCGGGCGTCGAGGCGCTGTAGGTCTCGGCTGGTGCGGTTTGCCGGTCAGCCCTCCTGGGGGCTGTCACTGACAGAAGGCGGCCCGCCGCTGGTGGCCCTGGTGCTGCGGCAGATGCTCGCGCTCGACGTGGCACCGGAACCTGTGGTTCCGCCGGCCCTTGAGGCGGATGTGCCGATCCGGCACGGTGCAGCCCCCGACGGCGTCCGGGCGGCCTGGTCGAAGCAGTGGCCCCTGGTCTTCGCCGACGTCGTGCGACGTGAGGGAGACAGCTCCGGGCTCGGGAGCGAGGTCGTCCGCACCTGGGCGTCGACGATCGACGATGGCCTCTGGGAAGCCGCGGATCGTCAGGCGGACGTCATCGAGGCCGACGATCGGTTCCGGACCGACCCGGGCGCCACGCACACCCGCGCGATCGGAGAGGTGGCGCGCGAGATCATCGCGACCCGCGGCATCGACCCCGAGCGGGTGCAGGGTTCGCTGGTGGCGGTCCCCGTGCGGGGCCCGTGGTGGCACCTGATCGATCCCGGGCGGGTGGTGTGCTCCTGGGCGGCGCTCACGGAGCCGGAGTCCGCACGGGGCGTCATCCGGATGGCCGTCGAATCGGGCCTGGACGCAGAACCCGGCCCACCGACGTCGTAGGCTCCGACAGACCTACGACGGCGGCGGCGGGCGATCGCTCAGTGGAACGCGATGGTCTCCACCGCACGGATCTGGTCGCGGATGAAGCGGTTCGCGTGGGCAGCCAGGTCGGCCGGGTCGTCCCACAGGTTGCGCCAGATGCCGAGGGTGTTCGACAGCGAGGCACTCACCACCGCGCTGGAGAAGGACTCGAAGACGATCGGCCCGTCGTAGTCGATCCGGCCCAACGCCCGGAAGAACGAACCGAAGTCCACCGACCCGGTCCCCAGGTAGCCCCGGTGGCTCTCCCCGATGTGCACGTACCGGAGCCGGTCGGCCGAGTCGAGCACCGGTTCGACCATCCCGGACTCCTCGATGTTCATGTGATACGTGTCCAGGTGCAGGTGCACGTTGTCGTGCCCGATCTCGTCGAGGAAACCGAGCCCGGCGCGCGCGGTGTTCACGATGTTGGTCTCGTACCGGTTCACGATCTCGATCGCCAGCTCCACCCCGCTGGCCTGAGCATGGTCGGCCAACCGAGCCAGGGCGCGAGCCGAGTTCGCCCGACCGGCCGGGGTGGCCGGCGTCATGTACTTCTGCATCGCCGAGTAGATCACCCCGCACAGGTGCCTGCCCCCGGCCTCGGCCACCACGTCCACCGCCCGCCGCAACAGGTCCTCACCGCGAGCTGAGACGCCCGGCTCCTCGCTGGAGAGATCGTGCGCGGCGTCCAGCCCCAAGGAGGCGGTCATCGTGATGCCGTGATCGTCGAGGATCCGCTTCACCGCAGCTCCGTCGATGGAGAACGGGTCCATCAGCGGCAGCTCAAGGAAGTCGAACCCCGCCTGCTGGGTGCCGGAGATGGCTGTGACGAGGCCGGGTTCGTCGAACTCGCCGGTAAACACGAGCCCGTGGACGCCGATCTGCATGGATGCTCCTTCGTGGGGGATGGGTCGGAGGGACTACTGCGTGGTCGGGGTCTCCTCGGCGTCCGCGCCACCGGTCTCCTGGCGGCGGCGTCGCAGTGACACGCTGCCGAACAGCGAGGCACCGAGCAGAACAGCGCCGAGGGCGAGCAACTGCACCTGGGTGCCGACGTTGCCGGGGATCACGAGCAGGATCGAGGCGTTCAACCACACGATCAGCAGCGCGGAGAGCAGGATCCCGCTCAGCCTTCCGATTCCGCCGGTGATCGCCACCCCGCCGAGCACCGCAATCGTGATGGCCGGCAGCGCCATCCCGGAGCCGCTGGTGCCCGCATCGGGCCGGGCGGAGGCGAACTGGGCCACCGTGTACACGCCGACGAGGCCGCAGATCGCGCCCCCGTAGACGAACGCGAGTAGCCGGGTGCGTCGGGTGTTGATGCCCGCCCACCGTGCTGCTGTCTCGTTCGTGCCGAGTGCATAGTGCCGCCGCCCGTAGGTGCTGCGGTTCAGCACGAACCACGCGAGCACGGCTACCGGAAGCAGGAAGGTGAACACCCCGAGCGGCACCAGTGGCACGTACGCACCGATCAGGGGGAGCTCCACCTCGCTCGTGGCACTGTAGAACGCGCTGATCGACTCACCGGAGATCGGTCGCTGGCCGCTGACGACCAGGGCGATGGAGCGATAGGCGTAGTACGTGGCAAGGGTGGTGATCAGTGCCGGGAAGCCGGCATACGCCGTCAGGAGGCCGTTGATCGCGCCCAGCAGGGCGCCGAAGGCGACCGCCAGCACCACTGAGAGGAACAACGGCACGCCCCACTGCTGGTAGAGCATCCCGAACGCGATCCCGGTGAGGGAGACCATCGACCCCACCGAGAGGTCGATCGACCCGCGCCCGGACATGATCACCAGGAGTTCGGCGAGCGCCAGTAGCGCGAGCGGTACATAGGCGATCAACGCCGAGGCGAGATAGTCGGTGGTGAACCGGCCACTGGTGAGGCCGGCGGCGTCGAGCACCGTCATTGCCACGACCAGCACGATCAGCAGAGCGCCCAGCAACACGGCCCGGTCGCGTAGCCCGCCGGTCTCGATCCACCCGCGCACGCCGTCCACGATCCCGTTCTTCATGATCGCCTCCTCGCTCGCTCACGGACGAGGTCGGTGCCCACCGCCACCAGGATGAAGATCCCCACGAACAGGAAACCGACCTCGGAGGGCCACCCGAGCTGGGTGACCCCGGTGATCACGGTCTGGACGAGGATCGCGCCGAGCAGCGTGCCCACTACGCTGCCCCGGCCGCCGATGATGGAGGTTCCGCCGATCACGACGGCGGCGATCACCTGCAGCTCCTTGCCGGAGCCGACCGACTGGTCGAGCGTGGACGTGCCGGTGGCGATCACCATGCAGGCCGCCAACCCCGTGAGGGTGCCGGTGACGGCGTAGACGGTCATCAGCCGGGGCCGTACCTTGATCCCGGCGAGCCGCGCTGCGTGTGCGTTGCCACCGATCGCGTAGAGGTTGCGCCCGGCTCGGGTTCGGCGCAGGAACCACCAGGCGATCGCGACGGCGATCAGGGCGATCACGAACGAGTGCGGGATGCCGAGGGTCTGCCCGCCCGCGCCGCGACCGAAGAACGCCAGGGTGCCGGGGATGCCGTTCACCGTGGAGGAGTCGAACACCCGGTACCCGATGAACAGGAACACGTTCCAGGTGCCGAAGGTGATGATGATCGGGTGCACTCCGCCGTAGGCAACCAGCACGCCGTTCAGTGTGCCGAGGGCGAGCCCCACCACCATCGCGAGCAGCACCGCCACGATCGCCGGGATCTCTACCGCCACCAGCACGCGGGCGGTCACCACGGCGCACACCATCACCATGCCGGCCACGGAGACGTCGATACCGGCGGTGATGATCACGAAGGTCATCCCGACGCCGATCAGGGCGATCGGTGCCACCTGCACCAGCAGCGGGCCGATCGATCCCGCGCTGAGGAAGGCGGGCGTGGTCAGTCCGAGCAGCACCCAGAGCGCGGCGATCACAACGATCAGTACGGCCTCCTGGCCGGTGAGTACCGGGGGAAGGATCTTCCGGAGGGAGAGCTGATCGGCCCGTTCCGTGGTCGTGCTCATGAGGTGCCCTCACTGACGATGTCCCCGGCCGCCGCGGTGAGCACCTCGGCCTGGGTGGCCGTGGGTGGGAACTCCTCGGCGATCTTCCCGTTCCGGAACACGACCACCCGGTCGGCGATGCGCAGCACCTCGGCGAGGTCGGTGGTGATCACCAGAATCGCCGTCTCGGCGTCGGCCAGGTCGGAGACGATCTGGTGGATCTCCTCCTTGGCTCCGACGTCGACGCCCTGGGTGGGCTCGGCCAGCACCAGCAGGTCCGGTCGTTCCACGAGCTGGCGGGCGAGGACGACCTTCTGCGCGTTCCCACCGGACATCGCGCTGACCGGCTGTCGCTGACTGGGTGTCTTGACCGCGAGCCGGTCGATCAGCGAGCCGGCGATCGTGCGTTCCGCGGCGGGGGAGACCCACCCGGCCACCTTTCCGAGGAGGCCGAGCGAACCGATCGTGATGTTGAATGCGATGGACTGGAAGGAGAACGTGCCCTGGGCGGAACGGTTCGCGGGCAGCATCCGGATTCCGCGCTGCTTCGCCGCCTCGGGGGTGGACACCCGGGCATCGCTGCCCATGACCTCCATCCGGCCCGACGTCGGCTGGCGCATCCCGTAGATGGCGTCGCCCACCTCGGCGGCACCGCAGCCCACCAGCCCATACAGGCCGACGATCTCCCCGGCCCGCACACTGAGCGAGACGTTCTCGAAGTGTCCCTCCAGGCTGAGCGAGTCCAGCTGGAGGCGCACCTCACCCGGCGGGTTCGGTTCTCGAGCCCCTTCGGTGAGCTCTCCGCCGACCATGCGCTCCGCGATCTCGCGGACGGTAAGGTCGGCCAGCGGCTCGGTGTCCACCGTGCGACCGTCGCGCATGATGGTCACCTCGTCGGCGATCCGGAACAGTTCGTCCAGGCGGTGGCTGATGTAGATGATCGCCACCCCCTGCTCGGCGAGCCGCCGGACCACCCCGAAGAGCACCTCGATCTCGGTGTCGGTGAGGATCGCACTCGGTTCGTCCAGGATCAGGATCCGGGCGTCGTCCAGGAGGGCCTTGGCGATCGACACCTGCTGCTGGGTGGCGATCGAGAGGTGCCCGATCGGTGTGGCGGCGAGGTCGCGGTCCAGCCCGACGAGCTCGAGCAGCTCGAACATCCGGGGGGCCTGCCGGCGCCAGTCGATCACCGGACCGCTCGTGATCTCCCGCCCCACGAAGAAGTTCTCCGCCACCGTGAGCTCGCCGAAGAGTTGCGGCTCCTGGTACACGGTCTGCACGCCGAGGTCGAGGGCCGCGCCGGTGGATTCGATGGTCACCGGGTCGCCATCGATCTCGATCGTGCCGGAATCGGCGTGCTCGGCCCCGGCGAGGATCTTGATCAGGGTGGACTTCCCGGCACCGTTCTCGCCCACGAGGGCGTGCACGGTGCCGGGGCGGACCGTCAGGTCGGCGTGCCGGATCGCCCGCACACCGCCGTACCGCTTCGAGATGTCCCGCATCCGCAGACGCGGTGTGGACTCACTCATCAGTAGTCGTAGTCGCCGGCGTTCTCCGCGGTGAAGACCGTGGGCGGCCCGAGCAGCAGCACCCCGGTGCTGTCGTCGTACTCCACGGCCGTGAGGTCTTCGTTCACCGCGTTCGTCGCCTCGAACTCGACCTCGTTCTCCAGCTGAACCCCGGCCCACCCGGTCAGGTAGCCCAGGGCCTCCACGTCCCACAGCACCGAAGCGCTCGACGAACCGGTCTCCAGGTACGGCAGCATTGACTGCGGGGTCCCCAGGCCGACCGTGAACACCTCGCCGACGCGGTCGGCGTCCTCCACTGCCTGCGCCACACCGGGTGCACTGGAGGTGCACTCGCCTACGAGCCCGGTCAGGTCCGGGTTGGCGAGCATCAGGTCGGTGGCCATCTGCGTGGCGCGTGCCTGGTCCTCACCGGCGTAGACGATGTCGACGATTTCCGCGTCGGGGTACTCCGAGGCGGTGTAGGCCTCCTGCACCTCGATCCAGGCGTTCAGGTTGGCTGCCGTCTCACCGCAGGAGACGATCGCGTACTCGCCCTCGCCGCCCATCGCTTCCATCAGGGAGTCGGTGAGCTGCTGGCCGATGCCCTCCACGGAGGCCTGCGAGATGAACACCTCGCGGACCGAGTTGGGCGCGTCGGTGTCGGTGGTGGCCACGTGGATGCCGGCGTCCTGAGCTTCCTGCAGCAACGGCGCCATCGAGTCCGGGTCGTTCGGTGCCACGAACAGCACGTCGACCTCCTGCTGGATGAACGAGCGCACGATGTCGGCCTGGGCGGCGGCGTCGGCCGTGGTCGGCCCCTGGTAGAGCCACTCGAACCCGAGCTCCTCGGCGGCGGCCATCCCGCCGGTGTTCATCGCCTCGAAGTACGGGATGCCCTGGAGCTTGGGCACGAACGCGATGGTGATGTCATCGGCTGCGCCCTCGCCGCCCGTGCCCGGATCCGGGTCATCGTCGCGGGTGGTGCACCCGGCGAGAGCCAGGGTCGCAGCCAGGCCGAGGCTGAGTACGCCTGTGGTTGCCTTGGAGATCGTCATTGAATGCTCCTTCGTCGAGAGAATCCGATGGGTGGCCGGAACGTTGACACCCCCGTCGTGCAACGATTCAGCCATCCTGTCATTACACGTAGCGTCTGTCAGCCCCGTTGCCAGATTGAGACCTGACCGTCGGCGCATCGGCGTCGGGAGGGCAGCGCATAGGCTGAGACAGTGAGCAGAGGCGAGTACAAGGTGCCCGGCGGCAAGCTGGTGGCGGCCGAGGTGGAGGTGGCCGACGGCCGCCTCGCGCAGGTGCACATCAGTGGCGACTTTTTCCTGGAACCGGATGAGGCGCTGGAACGCATCGACGCCGCGTTGACCGGGCTGCCGGTGACGGCCAAAGTGCAGCAGATGGCCTCGCTGGTGGAGGCGGCAACGGCGGATGCGCACATGGTGGGCTTCACCCCGCAGGCGGTCGCGATCGCCGTCCGGCGTGCGCTGGGCAAGGCCACCGGCTGGCACGACCACACCTTCGAGGTGGTGCATCCGGGTCCGATGGAGCCCACGATGAACCTTGCCCTGGACCAGGTACTGCTCGAGGAGGTCGGGGCCGGTCGGCGCGGCCCGACGCTGCGCATCTGGGAGTGGTCCGGCCGGTGCCTGATCCTGGGCTCGTTCCAGTCCTTGCGCAACGAGGTGGACACGGCTGCTGCGCAGGAGCTCGGAATCCAGGTGGTGCGGCGCATCTCCGGCGGGGGAGCGATGTTCGTCGAGCCCGGGAACGCGATCACCTACTCGCTGTATGTGCCCGGTTCACTGGTGGAGGGCTTGAGTTTCGAGCAGTCGTACGCGTTCCTCGACGACTGGGTGATCGGCGCCCTGCGTGAGCTCGGCATCGAGGCCAAGTACGTACCGCTGAACGACATCGCCTCACCGGCCGGCAAGATCGGTGGAGCCGCACAGAAGCGGCTCGCGAACGGCACCGTGCTGCACCATGTGACGGCGAGCTACGACATCGACGCGGTGAAGATGCTCAAGGTGCTGCGGATCGGCCGGGAGAAGCTCTCCGACAAGGGCACCACCAGCGCGAACAAGCGAGTGGACCCGCTACGCAGCCAGACCGGCATGTCGCGCGAGGCCATCATCGAGTCGTTGAAGAACCACTTCCGGGCCCGCTACGCCACAGTCGACGGTGACCTGCATGAGGAGGAGATCGCGCGCGCCGGTGAGCTGGCCGTCGGCAAGTTCTCCGATCCGGACTGGATCGCCCGGGTGCCGTAACCCGGGCGATCCGTCCTGGGTGGTGGAGCTAGCCCTGCTCGGTGTGCCCCGCCTCGTGTGCGGCCTGTTGCTCGGCCACCTGAGCCTTGACCTCGTCCATGTTCAGGCCCTTGACGCCGTCGATGAGCTCCTCGAGGGACTTCGCGGGGAGCGCGCCGGCCTGGTTGAACACGAGCACGCCCTCACGGAACGCCATCAGGGTGGGGATCGCCTGGATCCCGGCCTGCCCGGCGAGCATCTGCTCGGCTTCGGTGTCCACCTTGGCAAAGGTCACGTCGCCGTGCTGCTCGGAGGCCTTCTCGTAGACGGGTGCGAACTGCTTGCACGGTCCGCACCACTCGGCCCAGAAGTCGATCAGCACGATGTCGTTCCCGGTGATCGTCTGCTCGAAGTTCTCGGCGGTGATGTCGATGGTGGGCACTGCTACTCCTTGATCGGGGGATGCTCTCCCAGGCCCAACACAGCATGTCGCCAGGTATTCCCGGGGGTCTCACACCGCCCGTGTGCCGAACACTCCGGTGCCCACCCGCACCATGGTCGCGCCGGCGGCGATCGCGATCTCCAGGTCGCCGGACATCCCCATGGAGAGCTCTCGTGCCTCGCCTGTACCTGCCTCACCCGAGCCCACGACAGCGCGGGCCACCTCAGCCAGCCCCGTGTAGCTGGCCCGCACCTCGCCGGCGTCCGAGGAGTTCGCCCCGATGGTCATGAAGCCACGCAGGTGCAGGTGCTCCAGCGAGCCCACGACGGCGGCCAGCTCGCCCGCTGCTTCGGGTGTCACTCCCGCTTTGGTTTCCTCGCCAGAGGTGTTGACTTGGATGAAGACGTCCAGATCCCGTTCCCGGGTCTCGGCGGCGCGGTCGAGCCGTCGGGCCAGCTTCGCCGAGTCCACGCTCTGCACGCAGTCGGCCCAGCGCATCACCTGGTTCACCTTGTTCGACTGTAGGTGCCCGATGAAGTGTGTCTCGTGGGGAACGTCGACGAGGTCGGGCTCGGTGGCGATCAGTTCCTGGGCACGGTTCTGTCCGATCAGGGTGGCACCCGCGGCGAACGCCTCCTGGATCCGCACTGCTTCCACCCGCTTCACCGCGAGCAATAGGCGCACATCGTCCGGATCGCGCCCAGCTGCCTCGGCGGCGGTGGCAGTACGGGACCGGACGGCCTCGAGGGAGGCCGCGACCGCCGTCATCGGCCCTCCTCGGTGAGCGTGATGCCGAGGTGCTCGGCGAACGAGCCGAGCCCACTCACCGCGTCCCCGTGGGTCATCGACACCCCGCGCAACGCGTCCACCCCGGAGATCCGTTCCAGACGGCAGCCGGTCATGGTCACCTGCTCGGCCCGCAACCCGGCGAAGCGCGCCTCGGACAGGTCGCAGTCGATGAATCGGACCCGCTGCAGCCGGGCGCCGCTGAGGTCGATCTGGCGCAGGGTCGCGTCGGTGAACGTCACATCGGTCCAGGTGGCGCTGTGCGCGGAGAGCAGGTCGGCGACGACCTCGGTGGCCCTCACCTCCCGCATCCGCGACCGCAACCAGGAGGACCCGGTGAGCCGGGCGCCGTCGAGGGTGCACCGGACCAGTCCGGTGTCCCGGGTGGTCAGTCCCGCGAGGTCGGCACCGGTGAGGTCGCAGTCGGTGAAGGTGCAGCGCTCCCAGGTGCCCTCGGCTGCCCGGAGCCGCCGCAACGAGGAGCTGTCCAGCTCGAGCTCGTCGATCTCGGCACCGATCCACACCTCGCCGGTGAGGTCGTGATTGGTCAACGTCGCGCCGCACAACTCCTCAGGTCCCACCGTGCCAGCGTAGCCCGCCGGCATGCACGGCTCAGGGCGGGCAGGTCGTGACCCGGAGCTGGGCCCCGTCGGTCAGTTCGAGGTGGCCACGCGTTGCTGTCGAGGTACGCAATGCCTCCTCGAGGTGGACGAGCAAGAGGTTCCATCCGGCATGGGAGCGTCCGAACGCCGCTCGCGCGCTTCGGTTCAGCCTGACGGCTGCGCGCGACAGGTCCGCAGGGTCGACATCCCAGGTCACGATCTGTGGCGGCGTGCCGACGATCGTGAAGGTGAAGCGGCCGCCGGCGTAGACAACCTCGATGCCGTCACACTCGTCGATGAACTCCAACACCCGGAGCGCGCTCGGGGGAGTCTGCGTTGCGGCCACCCTAGCCAGCCTAGACTGGAACCGTGCGCACCCTGCTGAATCTCATCTGGCTTGTCTTCGCGGGCTTCTGGCTGGCCGTCGGCTACGCAGTCGCTGGGGTGATCTGCTGCATCCTGATCGTCACCATCCCGTTCGGGATCGCCTCGTTCCGGATGGCCAACTATGTGCTGTGGCCGTTCGGACGTGAGGTCGTGCGCAGGCCGGACGCCGGTGCGGGGTCGACGATCGGGAACATCATCTGGTTCATCGTTGCCGGATGGTGGCTGGTGATCGAGCACATCGTCACGGCGATCCCGCTGTTCATCACCATCATCGGCATCCCGATGGGCTGGGCGAACCTCAAGCTCATCCCGATCTCACTCACCCCGTTCGGGCGCGAGATCGTGGAGACGCATCGGCCGTTCGCGAGCTGACTCGTCGCGCCGTTCAGTCCCAGCTGCCGTGCATCAGTAGGCTGAGGAACTGGGTATTGACGAAGAGCCGCTCACGACCGGCCTTGACGTCCCGGATCAACCCCGCATTCACCAGCTCGGTCAACCATCGGGTGGCGGTTGGTCTGGAGATGCCACACCTGTCCATGACGACTGCGATGCGGGTGTAGGGCTGTTCGAACAGCACCGCCAGCAGTTCTGCATCGGCGCCACCCTTCGATGCGCTGCGAGCCTGGGTTGCGAAACTCGCTTGCAGGTCCTGGATGGCGGCGATCTGCCGCGTGGTGGCGAGCGATGTTCGCTCGATGCCGGTGAGGATGTAGGTGATCCACTCCTCCCAACGGCCCTTCGTGGTCACGTCGAGCAGGAGCCGATAGTAGTCCTGCTTGGTGCCGATGAGGTATCGCGAGAGATAGAGCAGCGGCTGGTGCAGCAAGCCAGCCTCGACCAGCATCAGCACGTTCAGGATTCGCCCCGTGCGACCGTTCCCGTCGGCGAACGGGTGGATCGCCTCGAATTGATAGTGCGAAGCAGCCATGCGGACCAGTGGATCCATACCATCGTCTGTGTGGACGAAGGCTTCCCACTCTGCGAGTTTGTCCCGGATGAGGTCGTGACCTTCTGGAGGTGAGTAGATGACCTTCCGGGTCGAGGGGTTGGCGATGCGTGTCCCGGGCAGCGACCGGATCGTCACCTCGTGTCCCTGGACCACGCTGCATATCTTCTCGGCGGCACTGGCTGTCAGGCCGCGCTGCTGAACAAGTTCGGAGCCGACTCGTAGCGCGGTACGGTATCGGAGCGTTTCGCGAGTGGCGGGATCAGTGGCCGTATCGGCCACGTTGACCTGACGAAACAGTTCGTCCGTCGTGGTGACGATGTTCTCGATCTCCGAGCTTGCCTGAGCCTCAAGCAGTGGAATCGTGTTGATCAGGACCGCCGGGTTGGGCATCGAGCGCCCGGCTTGGTCGAGCTGAGCGAGGGCAGTTCGTGCGCCGATCGTCGACTTGAGGACCCGCCGGGTCTCGAGGCTGCCGGCGTCAGGCGGAGGGGGTAGCTCGTTGAAGGGGCGGTCTGCCTGCCAGTGCGTCATGACACAGAATTTGTCACATCGGGCTGACATGTAAAGATCACGACGAAAACTTTACATGTTCTCGTGGCTCATGGTGCCTCCGATCGGTCAGCGACCGGGCAGCTCGACCTCGCGCAGCGGGTCGCCGCCGTCGATAAAGAGTCGCCCGGTCGGCGTGAGCGCAGCCGCGATCCGCTCCTTGGCCAGTGCACCGGCCCGGGGGTGGCGGCCGTCGAGTGCTCCGACCCGGACGGCGAAGGCGAGGTCGAACGGTGCCTCGGACGTGAGCAACTCGAAGTGTTCGGCCGCGACCTGGCGTGTGCTGAGCACACCGGTCTCGATCTGTGCTGCGGCGTTGCGGCGAATCTGGGCCACACCGGTGGCGGAGCGGTCGATCACCAGGATGTGGCCGTTCCCGATCCGCTCGGCGACCGCTCGTGCCGCGGCGCCCGGCGCACCGCCGATCTCCAGGACCCGAAGCCCTGGCCGTAGCGGCAGCGCGGCAACGATTGCGGCGAGCCGGGGTGACAGCGCGTTCATGCTGCCCTGTGGCACCGACGGCACATCATCGGCTCCGGTTCAGGTGGGTGGTGATCGGCTCGAACCTCCCATGCGTCACCTGGGCCAGGTCCTGCGGCGCGAGGGAGATGTCGAACCCGCGGCGGCCGCCCGAGACGTACATAAGCGGCAACTCCTGGGCGGTGGCATCGATCACTGTGGGCAGGGCCGTGCGTTGACCGATGGGGGAGATGCCCCCGGTCACGTATCCGCTGGACCGTTGCGCCGCGGCCGGGTCAGCCATCGTTGCCTTCTTCTGCCCCAGCGCCTGGGCGAGCGCCTTGAGGTCGAGAGTCTCGGCCACCGGCAGGATGGCCACCGCGAGGCCCTGTCCGGGTAGGCCGTCCACCCGGGCCACCAGTGTCTTGAACACGACCTCCGCAGGCACCCCGAGCGCAGCCGCCGCTTCCAACCCGTAGCTCAGCTCGCTGGCCGGGTCGTGGGCGTAAGGGTGCGTGCCGAAGTCGATCCCAGCATTCGCCAGCGCCACGGTGGCCGGGGTGCCGCCGGAGGCGGTGCGCTTCCTGCCCATCAGGCCGGACCCGTCACGTCGATCGTCACCGTCGTCTGGTCGCCGTGCCACTCGGAGACGAGCAGCAGCAGGTCACCCGCGGGCAGGTCTGCCTCGATGAGTGGATCGAGCTCGTCGTTCTCGTAGTCCCGGTCGTCGTTGGAGCGGTCCCGGCCGTCCGAGTCCACGGACACGAGGGTGGGGTCTTTGCTGCCGGTGTCTCGCACGTCGATCGTGTACGCACCGTCCTCGGGGACCGTCGCTACCCCGACCCAGTACCCGTCGTCGGGCACCTCCGCCGTGTACCGCTCGCCGACTGTCACCGTCTCGGTGACTGCGGTCGCGATGAGCTCGAGGCCGCTCTGCTCGCCCCGCACCTCATTGACCAGCACGGTGTATTCGCCCTGCGGGAGCCGGACCATCGCCAACGGGTCCAGGGACGTGCCACCCACGACGTCGGCCAGCTCCCGGCCCCGGTCGTCCTGTTCGACGATCTCGGAACCGGAGGAGTCCTGCACGCTCAGAAAAAGGTCCTCGCCGTCCTCGGACCGCACGTCGAGCAGCACGACCGTTTCCGCGGACACGCTCACCGTGCCCTCCCACTGGCCGGCACGCTCGACCTCTCCCGTGGTCGACTCGTCCAGAGTCACCGTCCCGGTGGTGGTGGTGCCACCACCGGTCGGACCGCCGGTGGGATCGGGGTCGTCGCCGCGCAGGCCCGAGACTGCCCACCAGCCGAGCCCTGCCACCAGCAGCACGGCCAGGACCACGAGGGAAGCCACCGCAGCCACTCCGCCGGGAGTCTTGCGGACCCCGTCCCCGAACACTTTCGTGCCGGAGTCGTCCTTCCCCGGCGCAGGGGTGCCCCACGCCGTTGACGTGGACCAGGCCCCCGGCGTTCCGGGCGTGACCATCACATCGGGACGTTGGTGCGTGACGCCGGCCAGATACGGGTAGTCCTCGTGCGCGGTCTGCGGCCCGGTCGGCTCCTCAGCGGTGGGCAGTGCCGGGGCGTAGTAGTCGGTCCAGGAGTCCCCGTCCCAGTACCGTTGCTGGTTCTCCCCGGAGGGGTCCGGGTACCAGCCCGCCGCCTGATCGCTCACTCGATCATCGTAGAGGGCCCGACGGCGTGTGGCCGGGTGCCGGAGTGGGGAGCGCTCACCATCGACGTCACCCTTGAGCGGTGGCCGGTCCGAGCTCGAGTTCGGTGAGCACCACCCGGCCCGCCTCGGCGCTCGCGGCCAGGTCGACCCGCACTCGCAGCCGCCAGTCGCGGTCGCCCTCGGGATCGTCCAGCACCTGCTCCACCTGCCACTCCTGGTCGCCGGCGGTGATGCGCACCATGGAGCCAGACCGGGCCTCCGGCCCGATGCCCAGGTGGTCGTACTCGTCCCAGTACCCGTCCATCGCCTCGGCCCACCGGGACGCGGTCCAGCCGGCGGCACCGTCCAGCGCACCCAGGGAGTCGTACGCCTCCCTGGCAGCCAGTTCCACCCGATGGAAGACGGCGTTGCGCACCAGCGCGCGGAACGTACGTGGGTTCGCGGTGATCGGGGCGTCCGGGCCCGGACCGAAGCGCGCCTCCTCGCCCTCTGTTGCTTCGCCGTCGGGTGTGACGTCCGGATCGGGGGTGAGGCCCTGCTGCAACGCCTCCCACTCGGCCAGCAGGGACGAGTCCACCTGCCGCACGGCCGTCCCGAGCCACTCGATCAGCTCGGCGAGCTCCTCGGTGCGCATCGTCGCTGGGACTACTTGCCGGAGCGCCTTGTACGCGTCGGTCAGGTAGCGCAGCACGACCCCTTCGCTGCGGGCGAGCTGGTAGCGGGAGATCAGCTCGGAGAACGTCATCGCGTGCTCGGCCATGTCCCGGACCACAGACTTCGGCTTGAGCTCGTAGTCGTCCACCCACGGGTTCGTGGTCCGGAACTCGGCGAGGGCCGCGGTCAGGAGCTCGGCGAGCGGGCGCGGGTAGGTGACCTCCTCGAGGGCGTCCATCCGGTCGGGGTAGTCCATCCCCTCGGCCTTCATCGCCGCCACGGCCTCCCCACGGGCCGCCTTCTCCTGGGCGATCAGCACCGGCCGCGGGTCCTCCAGGGTCGCCTCGATCACCGAGACCACGTCGAGTGCGAAGTCCGGATGCTCCTGATCGAGCAGCTCGAGCGCGGCGAGCGCGAACGGGGACAGGGGCGCGTTCAGGGCGAAGTCGTCCGGCACCTCACCGACCAGCCGGACCATCGGCCCGTCCGCACCGTCCACCCGTTCCACCAGCCCCGCCTGGCGCAGCGTGCGGTAGATGGAAATGGCCCGGCGCACATGCGGGTTCCGCTCGGTGGGAGCGTCGTGGTTCTCGACGAGCAGACGGCGCATCGCGGCCAACGGGTCGCCCTCGCGGGCCAGCACCCCGAGCACCATGGCGTGCGAGACGGAGAACTGGGAGGTGAGTGGTTCGGGGTCGGCATCGCGGAGCCGCTCGAAGGTCTTGTCGGTCCAGTTGACCACCCCGGCCGGGGCCTTCTTGCGCACGATCTTGCGCTTCTTCTTCACGTCGTCGCCGGCCTTGGCGAGCGACTTCGCGTTCTCGATCACGTGCTCGGGCGCCTGCACGATGACCTCGCCGATGGTGTCGAAACCGGCCCGCCCGGCGCGTCCGGCGATCTGGTGCATCTCGCGGGCGCTCAGGTGCCGCGCGCGGACGCCGTCGAATTTGGTGAGCCCGGTGAGCACGACCGTCCGGATCGGCACGTTGATGCCCACGCCGAGGGTGTCGGTGCCGCAGATCACCGGCAACAGACCGGCCTGGGCGAGCCGTTCCACCAGCCGCCGGTACCGAGGCAGCATGCCGGCGTGGTGCACGCCGATCCCGCTGCGCAGCAGGCGGGAGAGGGTGGACCCGAACCCCTTCGCGAAGCTCACGTCTCCCAGGGCCTCGGCGATCCGTGCCTTCTGCGCCTTGCTCGCCACCGCGACCGAGGTGAGCGCCTGCGCCTGCGCGACGGCGGCCGCCTGGGTGAAGTGCACCAGGTAGGCAGGAGTACGGTGCGTGCCGAGCAGTTCGGTGATCAGCTCGTTCAGCGGCTCCACCGAGTAGGTGAAAGTCAGCGGCACCGGGCGTTCGGTGTTCGCGATTACCGCGACCGGGGCGCCGGTGCGGCGGGTGAGGTCCTCGGCGAAGAAGCTCACGTCACCGAGCGTGGCACTCATCAGCAGGAACTGAGCGCTGGTCAGCTCCAGCAACGGCACCTGCCACGCCCAGCCCCGTTGTGGGTCGGCATAGAAGTGGAACTCGTCCATCACCACCTGGCCGGCGTCGGTGTCCTCACCGGTGCGCAGGGCGCGGTTGGCGAGGATCTCGGCGGTGCAGCACACGATCGGGGCGTCGGCGTTGATCGAGGAGTCCCCGGTGACCATGCCCACCTGGTCGGCTCCGAAGATCTCCACCAGGTCGAAAAACTTCTCGCTCACCAGGGCTTTCAGCGGGGCGGTGTAGACAGTGCGGATCCCGCGGGCCAGCGCCACGTAGTGCGCGGCGACGGCGATCAACGACTTCCCCGAGCCGGTGGGCGTGGAGCAGATCACGTGCGCCCCGGTGACCAGCTCCAGGAGAGCCTCCTCCTGATGGGGGTAGAGGGGCAGCCCTCGCTCGGCGGCCCACTCCGTGAAGGTCTCGACGAGCGCGTCGTCGTCGGTCGGGTCCGTGGGCAGGGTGAGAGTCATTGCGCACCATTGTCTCCTGCCGTGGCTGGCGCAGACGACGGGTATGTGTACTCACCTGGGCCTATGCTGCGAGGCTCGACGCATGCCCGTCGATTGCGTAGGCGTTCGCACTCCGAGACGCTCTCGGCAATCCGGCCAGGGAGCCGATCGGGTGCTGAGATGATGCGGGCATGAATCGCCCGCTCTGTTTCCTCGCCTCACGTGCGGAGGACGTCGCCGCCGACGCCGAGTACGCGAGCGTGCTGGCGCACACCGGGCTGAGCGAGACCGAGCTGGTGCGGGTGCGCCTAGATCGCGGCGACCGGGTCGGCGATATCACCGGCTATGCCGGGGTGATCCTCGGCGGGAGCCCGTTCACGGTGAGCACACCCGAGCTCGAGAAGTCACCGGTACAGCGGGCCGTGGAGGCCACCCTGCTGGATGTGCTCGACGACGTCGCCCGCCACCAGGTTCCGTTCCTAGGGCTGTGCTACGGCGTTGGCGTCGTCGGCCGGTGGGCCGGCGGTGAGGTGGACTCCACCTACGCGGAGAACACCAGCGCCGTGGAGATCACCCTGACCGAGGCAGGCCGGACGGACCCGCTGCTGGCGGACCTGCCGGACCGTTTCGACGCCTATGTCGGGCACAAGGAGGCGTGCACGACCACGCCACCGGGCGCCGTCGTCCTGGCCTCTGCACCGGAGTGCCCGGTGCAGATGTACCGGTTCGGGCCCGGGCAGTATGTGACCCAGTTCCATCCGGAGATGGACGCCGACGCCGTCCGGCTCCGGATCGAGGTGTATGCGAACTCCGGGTACTTCGCCCCGGACGCGGTGGCCGAGGTGATCGAGCGCACCGCACAGGCGGATGTATCTGCCGCGCACCAGGTGCTGCGGGCCTTCGCGCAGTGGTGCGGTGCAGGTGCCGACTCAGGTCGCCGCGAGGATCTCGCTGTTCAAGCGCGGCCACAGCTGCCCGTGTAGGTCTGCCTGGAACGGCTTCTCACTGAGGAACGCCGCGACCAACTGAGCATCAGGATCGACCCACAGGAAGCTTCCGGATTGCCCGAAGTGGCCGAACGTGGCGGGGTTCGCCTCCGGGGCTGTCCAGTGCGGCGACTTGTCGCCGCGGATCTCATACCCCAGCCCCCAGTCGTTGTGCGACTGGTTCCCGAAGCCGGGCAGCACGCCGCTCAGTCCTGGGAAGTGCACGGTGCGTGCGATCCGGCCGAGCTCGGGGTCGATGAGGGTGGGGGTGAGTAGCTCCAGACCCAGGGCGAGCATGTCGAGCACGTTCCCGGACGCCGCGTGCGCAGCGCTCCCGTGGAACTCGACGGTGCTCATCTCCAACGGCTCCAGGATCACGTCGTGCACCCACACGGAGAAGTCGGTGTCCACCGCGTCGGAGACATGCCCGGCGAGGGTCTCGAACCCCACGTTGGAGTACACCCGCCGCTGGCCCGGGCGCTGCTCCGGACCGCCGTTCTCGAATGGGAGGCCGGAGGCGTGTGCCAGCAGGTGCCGCACCGTGGACCCCTCCGGACCGGCGGGGGAGTCGAAGCCCACGTACCCGCGGTCGACGGCGATCAGGGTCGCCAGCGCCGTCAAGGGTTTCGTCACCGACTTCCAATCGTGGACCGCCTCGGTGTCGCCGTCGAGGCTGGCCACCTCGGTGGAGGTGGAGACGGCGAGGGTCACCGGGAAGTCGAAGGAGTCCAGCGTGGGGTAGGTGCTCACCCGTCCAGCCTGCCAGAGTGCGGGCCCTGCCCGGGTGGCAAGACGGCGGTGGCGAGGAAGAACTTCCGGCGTGGGAAGTCTCGTACCTCGATCAGCGTGTGCGCCGGATCATGCTGCGCCGACACCGCCAGATACACCTGCGCGTGTGACCGTGGCAGCCATCCTCGATCCGATCCGGGGGCGGTCGACTCGACCATGAGCGGCCCGTCCGGGGCGTGCACCTGCGCGACGAGGCGAGTGGACGCGTGGTCCTGCCCTGCGGCATGGGCGGCCACGATCTGCCCCGTCAACCGCACTCCGGCCGGGCCGCTCCCCAGGCGGTACCTCCGGCCAACCTCCCTGAGGTGCGCGCGGCACTGCCCGATCCCGTGCCTACCGCGTAGCACCAGCACCAGACCGGTGGCAACGAGGGCCACCTGCAGCGCTGCCGGCGCGAGATAGGCCACCCACTGCACGCCGGTCCACGGCTCGCTGACGGTGCGCCCCACCACGATCGGGGTGTCCTGCAGCATCGCCCGGAGTGAGAACAACCCGAGCCCGAGCGCCAGGCCCAGGCACAGCGCGCCGTCGAACAGCGATTGCAGGGGTGGTCTGTCCAGGTTCGGTGTCATCGCATGTGCCAGCAGATGGGCGGAGAACACCCACAGCGCCGTCAGGAGAACAGCACCCACGAGGGCGATGGCAAGGATGGGCGCGGTGCCACCCGAGCCGGAGACGAGGAGGTGGTGGCGTGCATCTGCGGTGAGTGCTGCCACGCCTCCGGCGATGCCGCCACCGACGAACAGGATCAGCGCGCCGAGGCTGATCAGGACCGCGCTGTGGTCACGTGTAGGCATGCTGGCTCACCGCACGAGGGCACGCGCTGGCCATCAGGTACGTCGCATGCGGGAACCGGCGGGCCTCGATCAGGGTCTGCGCGGAGTCGTAGGGGGAGGAGGTGGACAGGAAGACCTGAGCCTTCGCGCCCGGCAGCCAGTCCCGACGGGTGCCCGGTACGGTCGCCTCGATGGTGCGCAGCCCGTCCGGCGCCTGGACCTGGGCGACGACCAGGGTCTGGTCGAGAGCGCTCGGGACGGCCTCGGCCCTGACGATCTGACCGGTCAGACGCATCCCTGCCGGGCCTTGGCCGTGTCGGCGCCTACGCCTCGTTTCTGCCACGAAGGCCAGATCGCCCTTCACGTCGCGCCCACCGCGAACCATCAGCATGATGCCACCGATGAACACGACGATCTGCACGACCGGCGGAGCGAGAAAGACGACCCATTGCAGCATGTCCCATGCTTGTTCGGCCGAGCCCCAGGACGGGTTGCTCATCCGCCCGACGGTCAGTTCGTCGGAGCCGATCATCGACCACAGGTAGACGCTGCACAGGCCGAGCGCGATACCGGCGCCGTGGGCGCCGTAGAAGAGCAGCCTGACACGCGGAGTCCCCAGTCGAGGTGTGATCTCCCCGGCCTTCGTGCGGGCATGAAGGACACTGAGCCCGATCAGGACGAGCGGCACGGCGAGCGCGACCACGATCGTGGGCGCCGTGTACGTGGCCTCCCCGCGTACGAGCAGATCGTGTCTCGGAAGGCCCCAGGAACCGATCAAGACGCCGGCGAAGGCCCCGCAGAAGAACAACCAGGTCGACCACAGCTCGACCGTCCTCATCGCTGTCTCCCACGTCGTTCGAATGGCATCAGAACCTGATAGCCACCCTAGTGACGCGCCGTGACATGTCGATGGGCAGAACTCACCTGGCCGGCGGAACGCCCTCGATCCCTACCTCGATGCCGTACAGGGTGCGCATCGCGGCGACCACCTCGTCCAGCCGTCCACCGGCGGCCGCCTCGCGGGCGCGCGTGGTGGGTGTGTGGATGAGTACGCTCGCGAAGTGCCGCAGGGCGCGCTCGGTCTCGTCGTCCTCGTCGCCGCGGGCGCGTGCCCGCGCCAGCTCGGCCTCCAGCACCTGCTCCACATGCGTGCGATAGGCCACGATCGCTGGGGCAGCGGCGTCCTCGGCGCTGCGCTGCTCGAAGTCCTTCGCCGCCTGGTCCACCAGGTCGAACGCCTCAGCACTCGCATTCAGCTCCTGCACCGGCGCGTGCAGGCTGATGGTCTCCAGGTCCAACAGGTCCACACCGGTCACGTGGGCCACGTCCTTGTCCACGTTGGCAGGCAGGCCCAGGTCGACCACGAGCAGCGGGTGCGCCGGGTCACGTCCCGCGGCGCTCAGGTCACTCGCATCGAGGGCGACCACGTTCGTGGAGGTGATCACCAGGTCTGCCGCGGCCAAGGCGTCCGGGCGCCCGTCGGCGGAGACCGGCCGGACGCCGTCACGGACCGCGAACCGCCGCTCGCGCCCGGAGGGGGAGGCCACGTCCACGACCCCCACGCCGCGATCGCGCAGCGCCGCGAGCGTGGTGCGTGCATAGGCGCCAGTGCCGATGATCAGCACCGACGTCTCCGACCACGCCGGTAGCCGGGTCTCGGCCAGGTCGAGCGCGAGCCGTACCATGGACCGCCCGGCCGCATTGATCCGGGTGGTGTTCTTCACCCCGCGGGAGGTGGCCGACGCCATCTGGAACAGCCGCTCCAGGGAAGCGGTGGTGGTGCCCTGCTTGCGGGCGTCCGCGAGCGAACGGCGCACCTGACCGGCGATCTCGTCCTCACCGAGCACCACCGAGTCGAGCCCGCTGGCCACGGCGAACAGGTGGGCGGCCACCCGGCTGGCTTTCATCGTGCGGGTCCGGGGCCGCAGCTCAGCCGCACTCACCCCGGTATCGGTGGCGATCCGGTCCAGCGCCCGGTCCATCGCGCCCTGCACGTCCTCGTCGGAGTCGGCGGCGACGTCGAGATAGGACTCGTACCGGTTGCAGGTGGCCACGACGACGGCGCCGCGCACCCCCGGGTCGGTCAGGTGCGTGGCCGCTCCACCGTGGGCGGCGGAGAGTCGTTCGAGGAGCGAGAAGTCAGCCGTACGGTGACTGGCGCTCACGCAGACAAGCACGCCGTCCATCGTAAGCGTGGCGCCGGGCGCGGGATCGGACGGGGCGTCAGTTCCCGAGTGCTGGACGCGGGGCAGGCCCGTGATGGTGCGGTTCGGTGAGTGGCCGGTCTCGCTGGGGTGTGGCGGAGGCCACGCCTGGAGGCGTGCCGTGGGACGTCGTCGTGGAAGCTCAGCGTCACCTGCCCGGTGCGGTAATCGGCCGTCGGCGGCCGCTGCGTGCCAAGATGAAAGGACGGCGACGGCAGGAGAGCGATGAGTACGCAGGACGAGGGTGTGCCCACCGTGGTGGCCTTGGCGATCGCGCCCGGGTCGCGACTGCCCACGAAGTACGTGGACTCGGTCCAGGTCGAGGCGGGGGCAGGAATCGTGGGCGATCGGTACCACGGCACCCGGCACCGCCACGTCACGGTGCAGTCGGCCGAGGCGCTCGCTGCGGCGTCGACGGACCTGGGCACACCGATCGAACCGGCGGGAACACGGCGGAACGTGACCATCTCCCACGGTGATGTGCCCGCCCGCCCCGGCGATCGCGTCTGCATCGGAGCTGTGGAGCTCGAGGTAGTCCGCATCGCCGCACCGTGCCGGTTGCTGGACGACTGGATCGGTGACGGCGCCCGGATCGTGCTGCGCGGCCGTGCCGGCTCGGTCTTCCGGGCGCTCACTTCGGGGTCGATCAGTGTGGGTGACCCGGTCCAGCTGTTCCCCGCGGACGGCGCGGACGCCTCCTAAGATCCGCCGCAAGGAGGACGCAGATCCGCCAGGCGGGCGATGCGGGAGGCCCCGGCGGCTCCCTACGGTGGAAGGACCGAGGGAGGAGACGGATCATGGCGGAACAGGACGCTGGGACGATCCAGGGGGCGAACGGACTGCCGGCAGCGAGCCCGGCGCCCGTGGCGCCGACCGGCACTGGGCACGGGACGCCGTCGGGGGATCGGGTGGCGCAGCAGCGCGAACGCAACGCACGGTTCGCCCCGATCACCCCTGAACGGGTGCCGTGGCGGGCGGTGGCGGTGTTCGTGGTGCTCGCGATGGGGCTCGCCTGGGCCGCGTGTGCCCCCCTGTGGGCGTCCGGCCTCGGTCTCGAGCACCCGCAGTTCGCTGTGCTCGTGGCCGCGATGATGTACAGCCCCACCGTGGCCGCCCTGGTGACGGTCTTCCTCGTGGACCGGCCGCGCAGCATCCCCCGGTTGCTGGGGCTCGGCCCGATCCGGCCGCTCGGCAGGACCATCGGATTCGGTGTGGCGGGGCTGGCCGGGTTCTGCGTGCTGCCGTTCCTCGCCCTCTTCCTCGGCAGCGCGATGGGGATGGTGGACCTCGACCTAGAGAATCTCTCCGGGATCGAGGCGACCCTGGATCCCGAGATGCTCGCCCAGATGAACGCGCAGACCTTCCTGATGGTGAGCATCCTCGCGCTGCCGGTGAACACGCTGGTGTCCGCGTTCGCGACCTTCGGGGAGGAGCTCGGTTGGCGGGGTTGGCTGCTGCCGAACCTGCTGCCCCTCGGGACGTGGCCGGCGCTGCTCGCCTCCGGCCTGATCTGGGCGCTCTGGCACGCGCCGATCATCCTGCTCGGCTACAACTACGGGTACACCGATCTGCGTGGGATGGCGCTGATGATCGGGTTCTGCGTGCCGCTCGGGATCGTGTTCGGGTGGTTGCGGCTGCGCACGGCGTCGGTGTGGCCGGCGGTGCTCGCCCACGCCGCGGTGAACACGGCCACGAATGTGACGGTGCTGATGATCCATGCTGACGCGTTGGACGACGTGCGCGCGCTTGGTCTCGGCACGTTCCTGGGAGCACCTGGCTGGATCGTGATGGGCGCGTTGATCCTGGCGCTCGTCCTGGCTCGCCAGTTCCGTCACCGGGCGCAGCCGGGGGTGCCGTCGGGGCAGGAGCAGGCGGACGAGGTGGGCGCTTCCGTCAGTCGATGACGGCGTCGGCCAGCTCTGCCGGGTGGCTCACCATGCCCATGTGCCCGCCGGGCACCTGTTGGACCGGGCCGGCGAGGCTACCCACCCGTTCTGTGGCCAGGCGGGCGACGAACGTGGGCGGGAACAGGCGGTCGTCGGCGAAGGCGAGCACCGTCGTCGGGGTGCTGGGCCAGGCCGTTCCGGGCCACGGCTGAGTGAAGGCGGCCTCCGCCTGGTCGCGGTCCCAGGCCGCTGCGGCTCGGCGCTGGTCGGAGGTGAAGTCGTTGTAGAAGAGGTCGTCCATCCCGAGCGGCAGGCTGAGGCCGGCGGACGTGGCGGCTTCCTGGTGTGCGGCTTGCTGCCCGGTGGCACCCCACCAGTCGGAGCCGGACTCGCCTGGGATCGGGATCATCGGGCTGATCAGGGTGAGGTGCTGTACCGGCAGGAGTTCCGGCACCAGGCCGGCGGTGAATGCGCCGAAGGAGTGGGCCAGGAGATGGAAGGGGCGCCCCTGGGCGGTGGGGTCGCGCTGCACGGCATCCACGACGGCGTTCGCGTAGTCCTCCAGGAGTGCTTGCTCGTCCGTGCACGCCAGATCGACGGCGGTGCTCGAGCAGCCGCGAGTAGTGAGCTCAGCGCGGAGAGCATCCCAGTAGGCCTGGTCGCTTCCTGCTCCCGGGATCAGGACGATATGGGGGCTGGGGGTGGCCATGAGGGCAGGCTACGCCCGCCTGAGTGAGGGCGGCCGACCCGGAACTCGGAACGTCACCAACAGTTCGACCGGGCAGTGATCGCCGACCCGCTGGCGGGCCACATCCGGTGGGCAGTGTCCGACGTTGCAGATCGGCCCGATTGATCCGGAATTGTCGTTGTTCACAGAGGCTGGCTCGGGAAGGTCGAATGTCAGTGGTGCCTGGGAGGATCTGGGTATGTCATCGATCGCCACCGGTTCCGTGTCCTCGGTCCCGGCTGGGATGTGGGTGGCAATGGTGCGGGGAGGTGTTCCTGTGTTGCGAATTGACCGGTCCCACATCGGCATTTCAGGTGCCTCTGGCCTATGTGCCGGTCAATGCGAGAGTTTTCCACAGGTGCCGATGCTGTCCTGCGCAATGTCAGTTCCTTCTGGGAGAATAAAGCCATGACCTCGACAGCTACTGGTTCCGCGTTCTCGGCTTCGGCCGGGAATGCGGTGTTGGCTGCGATGCGGGAGAACCGGACCGCTGCCCGGGCAGTGGATATCGAGTGCGCCGAGCTGGCGGTCGCATGGGTGGGTGAGCGGGCGATCGACCCGGCCACCCTGGACACCACGGCTGGTGGACCGGTGTTCGACCCTGATGAACACGCGGGCATGCCGGTTCCGGACGAGCACGCGGGCCTGCCGGGGACGGAGCACCCGATGCGGTTGGCTGGGGATGGTGCCCCGTTGGTCTCGGACCTGGAGTTCACTCGGTTGGCGACCGCGTTGGGGCAGTCGAACGAAGCAGCCCTGGCCTATGTGGGTGTGGTGGTCGAGCTCGCCTACCGGCTACCCCAGTTGTGGTCCCGGGTACGGGCCGGGCAGGTCAGCATCCACCGGGCCCGGACAGTGACCCGGATGAGCAAGAGACTCCCGTTCGCCGGTGCCGCCTGGGTGGACGCCCAGGTGGCCTGGACGATCGGGTCCTGCACGGTGGCGCAGATTGAGCGGACCGTGAGTGCGGCGATGGTGTCGTTTGATCCTGAGCAGGCTGCCAGGGATGAGGAAGCGGCGTTGGAGGGGCGCCATTTCGATATCCGTCTCGATGAGGCAGGCACCACCGCGGCACCAGGACCGGGACTGGGTGTGGGGTCGGTGGTGCGGGTCGAGGGCGGCCTCGACCAGGCTGACGCGTTGGATCTTGAGGCTGCGGTGTCCGACCAAGCACGTGCGCTGGCGGGGTTCCTTCCCGGCACCAGTGAGGATGTGCGTCGTTCCATCGCCGTCGGTGACCTCGCCCGCGGACACACCACCCTGCCCATCCCCACCGCTGACACCAGCAGCGGTGGCGGTGGCGGTGGAAGGGCTGCTGGCGCCGCCGGCGCACGGCCGACCGCGACCGCGGGGCCCAGCGCGACCGAGACCGGCGTGAGCGGCGCGGGTCTCGACCCGATGACCGGGCCTACCTCCCCGACGGGGGCACCCGGTGGTGCGGGTGGGATGGGTCGGACCGTGATGCTCTACCTGCACCTGCCCGCTGACGCCCTCAACGACCACGCCGGAACCGGCACGGGTGAGAGCTCCGGTACCGGTGAGGGTGCGGGTAACTCTGGTGAAACGGGCCCTGTGTTCGGATCCGGGATCGTGGGCCGGTGCGAAAACACCAAATCACCGGTCTCGAAAGAACAGGTTCGTCAATGGTGTTCCACCGCCGGCCGAATCCTGGTCCGCCCGGTGATCGATCTGGCCGGGCACACCGATGCCACCACGTATGAGGCCAGCCCGAAACTCCGCGAGCAGATCATTCTTCGTGATGGACGGTGCCGGTTTCCCTATTGCCGTCGCTCCGCTCGTTCTGCCGATCAGGATCATAGTGTTCCCTACGATCAGGGCGGCCGAACCAGTTCGGTGAATATGGCCGCTTTGTGCCGACGTCACCATCGGGCGAAAACCCATGCCGGGTGGTCGTATTCGATGATCACGCCGGGCGTGTATTACTGGGCTGCACCCGATGGTGTGCATTACCTGGTCACACCCACCGGCACGTATCCCATCCCGAGCGCTGGGACACCCCGTCAACCAGGGAGCAGTCCGCCCGGTGGTCACAGGCATCCCCCACATGGTGCGGCTGAACCTCCCGGTGGTCTCGGTGATGCCGGCCGTCACGCCGGCAACTCCACGCACTCGGAGCCACCCGGCCACACCGACCCACCACCGGTCTGACCACCCCGCCCCGAACCCCGCCGACACCACCCGTCGACGGGGACCTCGGCATGTCCGGATGCCTGGCGGGATGACGCCGCGGCTCCGTAGCGGGACCGTCGTATCGTCGGTCAATGATCACGATCGAGCGCGACCAGGACGCTGACGCGACCTGCACCATCCTGGAGAGCCTTCCGGACTGGTTCGGTGACCTCGAGGCGGTCGACTCCTACGTGGCGGACGCCTCCTCAACGCAGTTCACGCATCTGGTCGCGCGTTCCACGAATGCCCGCGCCACGGCGTCGCGCACCCGCGCTGACAACCATGGATCGGACCCGGACCCGGACCCGGACCCGGACCCGGACGCGACGGGAAGGACAGTCGGCATTGCCCAGATCGAACGACACTTTCCGGAGTCCGCCGAACTGCACCTCATCGCTGTGGCACCTCAGGCACGCGGTGAGGGAGTGGGCCGCGCCCTGGTCGAGAGTGCCTGCGCTGATCTCGTGGCCGACGGGTGCTCCATGCTGACCGTCCACACCGTCGGTCCGACGTTCGAGCATGAGCCCTATGCCCAGACTCGCGCGTTCTACCGCAGGCTCGGATTCGTCCCGCTCGAGGAACACACGAACCTCGACTGGCCCGGGCCCACGGTCATCATGGTCCGCCCCCTACGCGTGCAGGTGTCAGAATCGAGCGCGTGAGTCCCTCTTCCGCCCAGCCCGGATCCCCTGTCCCGCCCGCCGAGAACCACGTGCCGGCCGCGGACCACCAGTCCCTCCCGGAGCAGCACCCGCTCAACGGCCCGACCGCCCACGCTCCGCTGATCCGTGCCTACCGTGGCCAGCGCGCCGAGACCACGCCGGTCTGGTTCATGCGACAGGCAGGCAGGTCCCTGCCCGAATACCGCTCCCTGCGCACCGGCACCCGGATGCTGGACGCCTGCCTCGACCCCGCCCTGGTCACCGAGATCACCCTGCAACCGGTCCGCCGGCACGGCGTCGACGCCGCGATCTTCTTCAGCGACATCGTCGTCCCGCTCAGACTCGCTGGCGTCGAGGTGGACATCGTCCCCGGCAAGGGACCCGTGCTCGCGAACCCCGTCCGCACCGCAGCCGACGTCGCTGCTCTGCGGGAACGGACCCTCACCGACGACGCATTCGACCCGATCATCGAGTCCGTCCGGCTCCTCACCGCCGAGCTCGGCACCACCCCGCTCATCGGGTTCGCGGGTGCACCATTCACCCTCGCCGCGTACCTCGTCGAAGGTGGACCGTCGAAGGACCAGCTCGCCGCGCGGGCCCTGATGCACGCCCAGCCCGACGTCTGGGCGGACCTGATGGACTGGCTCGCCGACCTCACCGGCAGCTTCCTCACCGCCCAGATCCGCGCCGGAGCGTCCGCAGCGCAGCTCTTCGACTCCTGGGCCGGTGGCCTCTCGCTCGCCGACTACCGCGCCTCGGTCGCCCCCTACTCCGCTCAGGCCCTCACCGCCGTCCGTGCCCTCGGTGACGTCCCCACCGTGCACTTCGGCGTCGGCACCCGGCACCTCCTCGGCGCCATGCACGAGGTGGGCGTGGACGTCGTCGGCGTGGACTGGCGCACCCCCCTCGACGAGGCCGCGGCCGTCCTGCCCGACGTCCCCCTGCAGGGCAATATCGACCCCGCGCTGCTCTCCGCCGGCTGGTCGGCCCTCACGACGCATGCAACCGGGGTGCTGGAGGCCGGCCGGGCCGCTCCGGCGCATGTGCTGAACCTCGGCCACGGCGTCCCGCCCGACACCGACCCCGAGGTGCTCACCCGACTCGTCGCGTGGGTGCACGAGCAGCAGCCGTGACTGAGCCGTCCACCGTCGACGTCGTCGTGATCGGCGGGGGAGTGGCGGGCCTGGTGGCCGCCCGGGCAGCAGCGATTGCCGGTGCCGCGGTGACGCTCCTCGAGGCAGCCGACACCCTCGGGGGACTCGTCGGCAGCCACCTCCTCGCGGGCACCACCCTCGACTCCGGGGCGGAGAGCTTCGCCACCCGCGGAGGCGCCGTGGCTGCCCTCGCCGAGGACCTCGGCCTGCCCGTCGTCACACCAACCCCGGTGCCCGCCCGCGTGCTGCACCAGGGCACGCTTCACCCGCTCCCGGCAGCCGGCGTCCTCGGGATCCCCACCGATCTCGACGCCCCCGGTCTCGCCGATGTGCTCGGCACCGACGGCCTCGCCCGCGCCCGTGAGGACCTCACGCTCGGTGTCACCGAACCCCAGGCAGGGACCAGCCTCGCCGACCTCGTCCGCACCCGGATGGGCAGCGCCGTGCTGGACACACTCGTGCGCCCGATCGTGCGAGGCGTGCACTCCGTCGAGCCCGAGGACCTCACCGCCGAGGTGCTCCTGCCGCGCATCCACGAGCGCCTCGCCACCCACGGCTCCCTCGCCGCCGCCCTGGCGGACCTGCGCGCCGCCGCCCCCGCCGGCAGCGCCGTGGCGGGCATCGACGGCGGAATGCACCGCTTGGTCACAGCCCTCACCGAAGACCTGCGCTCGCGTGGTGTCACCCTCCTGACGGCGGCCCCCGCCCAGGCCGCGCACCGCACAACAGCTGGTGGGTCCGCTAGTCGGTGGCTGGTTCGCCACGGTGGTACGGGCACCGATGGCACCGGCAATGTCCTGACCGCCCGGCACGTGGTCCTCGCCACCACCCCGCCGACTTGGCACTTCCTCGCGCCCGCGGAGGAACCTGCCACGGACGCCGACGCAGACGTCGACCTCCTCGAGTTGCAGCGACTCGCCTCCACCTGGCCCCCGCGCACGAGGTCGACCTGCTCACCCTCGTCGTCCGCACGGCTGACCTGCCATCCCATGAACGAGCCGGCACCCTCGTGGCCGAACCCGGCCAGGGCGCCAAGGCGCTCACCTACGCCAGCGCCAAGTGGGACTGGGTGGCCCGGGCCGTGAACGAGGGGAGCCCACCGGAGGAGGCGAGGGCCGTCGTCAGGCTCTCCTACGGACCAGGCATCGTGCCCACCGGGGACGCCACCGCTCAGCGTGCCCTCGCCCTCCGTGACGCCGGCGTGCTCACCGGCACGGCCCCTTGGCCCGAGGCCGCACTCGAGGCACTCGCGCACACCCGCCTGCACCCACCCGCACCGGTGCTCTCGTGGGCAACGTCACACGCCGTCGGCCCGCTGCGTGAGGCGGTCCGCCGCACCGGGACGCTCAGTGTGACCGGCGCATGGATCTGCGGATCCGGGCTCGCCTCCGTGGTCCCCGATGCCACCACTGCCGGGCAGGAGGCAGCGGCCGGGCTGGCGAGGTGACGAGGCGTCGCAATCGGCGAGAGCGTGCCGGTTTATGGTGATGGGATGAACCCTGCGAACCCCGGCCACGACGAGAGCGCAGCACCCACCGCGACCTTCGAGCAGCCGCACGCCTACACGCTGTGGGCCGTGCTCCGCCGCGACGCCGGCGCCGCGCCTGCCGCACCGACCGCCGAGTCCGTCGCTGAGCTGGAGCAGACCCTGACCGCCACGCCCGGCGTGACGGTGCGCGGTCTCTACGACGTCTCCGGTTTCAAGGCCGACTCCGACGCGATGATCTGGCTGCACGGGCCCCGCGCCGAGGACCTCCAGGCCGCCCTGCGCACGTTGCGCCGCACCGCGCTGCTGCGCCCCCTGCTGCCCACCTTCAACCTGATGGGGATCCACCGGGAGGCCGAGTTCAACGCCCGGCACGTCCCCGCGTTCCTGCGGGACAAGGAGCCACAGCAGTGGCTCACCATCTACCCGTTCGTGCGCTCCTACGAGTGGTACCTGCTGCCTGAGGAGGAGCGGCGCGCCATGCTCGCCGACCACGGACGGCGTGGGGCCGCCTTCCGCGGCGTACTCGCCAACACCGTCGCCGCCTTCTCCCTCGGTGACTACGAGTGGATCCTTGCCCTCGAGGCCGACGAGCTCACCGAGCTCGTGGACCTCATGCGAGACCTGCGCTACACCGACGCTCGGATGCACGTTCGCGAGGAGGTGCCGTTCTACACCGGACGGCGCGTGAGCGCGGCCGAGCTGGCCGAGGTGCTCTCGTGAGTGTCGGCACCGGCCAGAAGCCACCGCCCGCCACCGACGTCTTCCTCGCCCCCGGTGCACTGGTCCCCGCCGCGACCCTCGCCGCCCAGCAGGGACCGGAGCACGTGGTCGAACCGGTGGCCTACGACGCGATCCTGCTCGCCGGGTTCGGCGGCCCGGAGGGGCAGGACGACGTGATCCCGTTCCTGCGCAACGTCACCGCCGGGCGTGGCATCCCCGACGAACGCCTCGAAGAGGTGGCGCACCACTACCGGCACTACGGCGGCATCAGCCCGATCAACGAGCACAACCGGCAGCTCCAGGCGGCCCTGCAGACCGAGCTCGCCGCCCGGGGCATCGATCTGCCGGTCCACTGGGGCAACCGGAACTGGGCCCCCTACGTTCCCGACGCCCTGGCCGCCGCGCACGCCGCCGGCCACCACCGCCTCCTCGCCATCCCGACCAGCGCCTATTCCTCCTACTCCAGCTGCCGTCAGTACCGCGAAGACATCGCCGACGCGCTCGAGGCCACCGGCCTGGGCGCTGAGCTGGTGGTGGACAAGGTGCGCCAGTACTTCGACCACCCCGGGTTCGTCACCCCGTTCTGCGACGGCCTCGCCGAGGGCCTCGCGGAACTGCGTGGCCGCGGCGCCACGGCGATCGAGGTGCTGTTCACCACGCACTCCATCCCGACCGTCGACGCGGAACGCTCCGGCCCGGCCGATCGTGACTTCGGCGACGGCGGAGCGTACGCCGCGCAGCACCATGCGGTGGCCGAGGTGGTCATGGAGGCGATCGGGGAGCAGGACACCCCTTGGCAGGTCGTCTACCAGTCGCGTTCCGGGCCGCCGAGCCAACCGTGGCTGGAACCTGACATCAATGATGCGATGGCGGAGCTGCCCGGTCAGGGGCGGGACGGCGTGGTGATCGTGCCGCTCGGCTTCCTCTCCGACCACATGGAGGTGCTCTGGGACCTCGACAACGAGGCCATGGAGACCGCCGCCGAGCACGGGTTGGCCGCGGTCCGGGTCCCCACCCCCGGGGTTCACCCGGCCTTCGTGGCCGGGCTGGTGGACCTGGTCGTGGAACGGCTGCAGGGCACCCCGGTGGCGCAGCGCCCCGCGAGGACCGGCCTCGGCCCCTGGTATGACGTGTGCCGGCCCGGCTGCTGCGAGAACGTCCGTCGCGGGTTCCGGCCCGCCGCTGCTGGGCTGCAGCCATGAGGATCGGCACTCGCGCCTCCGACCTGGCCCGCACGCAGGCCGGCACCGTCGCCGACGCCCTGATCGCCGTCGGGCTCGACTGTGAGCTGGTGCCGATGACGAGCGACGGGGACAAGACCCGCGCCTCCCTGGCCAGCCTCGGCGGCACCGGAGTGTTCGCCGCCGGGCTGCGCACCGCGCTGCTCGAGGGCCGCTGCGACGCCGTGGTGCACTCGCTCAAGGACCTGCCCACCACACCGCACCCCGGCCTGACCGTGGTGGCCGCGCCGGTGCGGGAGGACCCGCGCGACGCCCTGTGCGCTCGCGACGGCCTCACCCTCACCGAACTGCCCCACGGGGCACGGATCGGCACGGGCTCCCCGCGACGGGCCGCCCAGCTGCGCACCCGGCGCCCCGACCTGGACGTGGTGGACATCCGCGGCAACGTCGGCACCCGACTGGGGTTCGTCACCGACGGTGAGCTGGACGCTGTGGTGCTCGCCGCCGCCGGGCTGCACCGCCTCGGCCTGGACCACGTGGTCACCGAGCACCTCGATCTGGCCGACTGGCCCACCGCCCCGGGACAGGGCGTGCTCGCCGTCGAGATCCGCACCGACACGCCGCCGGACTCCCCGCTGCGAGGCGCCTTGGCCACGATTCACGACGACGCAGCCTGGGCATGCGCACAGGCCGAACGGTCCGTGCTGGCCACCCTGGAGGCCGGGTGCGCGGCACCCGTCGCCGCCTACGCCGACATCCGGCAGGACGGGGGCGCAGACATCCTCGAACTGCACGCCGTCGCCTACCGTCCCGGCGGAGGGGACCAGATCGAGCACCGAGCCAGTGGCGCATGCGTCGACGGCATCGACGGCGCCATTGCCCTCGGGGCCGAGGCAGCTCGCTACCTGCTCGACGCCGGTGCGTCCGCGTGGATCCATGACTGACCTCACCGGCACAACCGTGCTCGTTCCGCGCGGCGGCGCGTGGGGGGAGCGGGTCAGCGCCCGGGTGCGCGCGCGTGGCGGCACCCCGTGGGTGGTAGCCCTGCTGGAGACCACCCCGGTGACCGGGCCGGACGTCGTCACCGCGCAGCGCCGGCTGGCTACCGGTACCTACGACTGGCTCGTCGTCACCTCTGCTGCCACCGTAGACCTGGTGCGTGGCTGGGACCTGCAGGCGAAGGTGGCGGCTGTGGGGCCGGCCACGGCGAGCACCCTGACCGAGGCGGGGATCGTCGTCGATCTGGTGCCCGACCACACCTACTCGGCCACCGGTCTGCTGCAGGTGTGGCCGGACGAGCCAGCCGGATCCTCGGTGCTGCTGCTGCGTTCGGACCTGGCCCGTGCCTCCCTCGCGGACGGCCTGCGCGAACGCGGCTGCGAGGTGACTGACGTGATCGGCTACCGCACCACCGCCGCGCCCGTCGATGACACCGACGCCGCGCGGATCCGTGCCGGGCACGCCGATGCTGCGCTCGTCACGAGCGGCTCCATGGCGCGGGCTCTCGCTGCCCTGTGCCCTGCGCCCGATACGGTGGTCGCCAGTATCGGCCCGGTCACCACCGCCGATGCCCGCGATGCGGGCCTGCCGGTGCACGCCGAGGCGAGCGAACGCACGATCGATCACCTGCTGGACGCCCTGTGTGATGCGGTGGGCCAGGCAGCACGGGAGGAACAGTCATGAGGATCCGACCCCGCCGATTGCGGCAGACCCCCGCGGTGCGCCGCCTTGTCCGCCAGACCCGGTTGCACGCTGCCGAGCTGGTGCTGCCGATGTTTGTGCACGAGGGCGATGAGCCCCGCCCGATCGCGTCGATGCCCGGGATGGTGCAACACTCCCTGGACTCCTTTCGCGGGGCGCTCGCCGAGGCTGCCGGCGCCCGCGTCGGGGGAGTGATGCTCTTCGGCGTCCCCAGCCGTCGAGACGCCACCGGAACCGGCGCCACCGACCCGGACGGCATCCTGAACCGTGCGACCGAGATCGCCGCCGCCGAGGTCGGAGACGCCCTCGTGGTGCAGACCGACCTGTGCCTCGACGAGTTCACCGACCACGGGCACTGTGGCGTGCTCGACGCCGACGGCCGGATCGACAATGACGCCACCCTGGTCCGCTACGCCGAGATGGCACTCGCCCAGGCGCGAGCCGGGTCCGCGCTGCTGGGCCTGAGCGGCATGATGGACGGGCAGGTCGCTCACGTGCGGGACGCCCTGGACGCCGAGGGATTCACCGACGTCGCCCTGCTCGGCTACGCCGCCAAGTACGCCTCCGCCTACTACGGGCCGTTCCGCGAGGCCGTGGACTCCCAGCTCAGCGGTGACCGCCGCACCTACCAGCTCGACGCCGGCAACCGGCGCGAAGGACGGCGCGAAGCGGAGCTGGACGCGGCCGAGGGGGCGGACGTGGTGATGGTCAAGCCGGCCTCCTCCTATCTGGACGTGCTCGCCGACGTCGCCCGCACCAGCGAGGTGCCGGTGTGGGCCTACCAGGTCTCCGGGGAGTACGCCATGGTCGAGGCGGCCGCCGCGCAGGGCTGGCTGGACCGGGAAGCCGTGATCGCCGAGAGCGTGCTCGCCATCCGCCGCGCCGGCGCCGACGCCGTGCTGACCTACTGGGCCACCGAGCTGGCCCAGCGCCTGACCACCGAGGAGCTGTGATGACATCCCCGTACGAACGCGCGAGCACTGCTATTCCTGGCGGCGTGAACTCCCCGGTGCGGGCGTTCGCAGGCGTCGGTGGCGACCCGGTGTTCATCGACCGGGCCGCAGGCCCGTACGTCTACGCCGGCGACCGTGAGTACGTGGACCTGGTCGGCTCGTGGGGCCCGGCGATCCTCGGGCACGCCCACCCCGAGGTGGTCCGGGCCGTGCAAGAGGCCGCCGCCCGTGGACTCTCCTTCGGCGCGCCCACGCTCGCCGAGGTGGAGCTCGCCGAGCTGGTCCGGGAACGGGTCCCGGTGGCGGAACTCGTCCGGTTGGTCTCGACCGGCACCGAGGCCACCATGACGGCGTTGCGCCTCGCCCGCGGGGTGACAGGGCGTGACCTGATCATCAAGTTCGCCGGGCACTACCACGGCCATTCCGACGGGCTGCTGGCCGACGCCGGCTCGGGCGTGGCGACGCTGTCCCTGCCCGGCTCCGCCGGAGTGCCCGCCGCGTTCGCCGCCCAGACCATCGTGCTGCCCTACAACGACCTCGACGCCGTACGCGCTGCGTTCGAGGCGCACCCGGGCCAGATCGCCGCCGTCATCACCGAGGCCGCTGCCGCGAACATGGGCGTGGTGGCACCCGAGCCCGGCTTCAACGCCGCAGTCAGTGAGCTGGCGCGTGCGAACGGTGCGCTCTTCATCGCCGACGAGGTGCTCACCGGCTTCCGCACCGGCCCGGCCGGCTGGTGGGGCGTCGAAGCCGACTGGACCCCCGACCTGCTCACCTTCGGCAAAGTGATCGGCGGCGGTATGCCGGTGGCCGCGCTCGCCGGACGGGCCGAGGTGATGCGTGCTCTCGCACCGACCGGGCCCGTGTACCAGGCAGGAACCCTCTCCGGGAACCCGGTGGCCGTCGCCGCCGGACTGGCCACCCTGCGGCTCGCCGATGACGAGGTGTACGCCCGGCTGCAGCACGTGGCTGACACCATCGCGGCCGCGGTGGAAGAGGCGCTCGCGGCCGAGGGAGTCCCCGTGGCGGTGCAGCGGGCCGGGACACTGTTCTCCTTCGCCTTCGGGTCCGCCGACGCGTGCGGGTGGACGGCGGATCGCCCGCACAGCTACGCCGAGGTGCAGGCCGCGCAGGCCTGGCGGTACCCGCCGTTCTTCCACGCCATGCTGGAGGCGGGCGTCAGCCTGCCCCCGTCGGCGTTCGAGGCATGGTTCGTCTCCGCGGCGCACGACGATGCGGCCGTGCAGCGGATCCTCGACGCCCTGCCCGCAGCGGCGAGCGCGGCGGCGGCCGCGGAGCCGCCGGCCTAGTCCCGCGTCAGGACTCCGCAACCTTCTTGATCTGGGCCAGACGGCGATCCCAGCCGCGCCCGATCGTCTCCAGCTGCTCGGCCAGCCGGGAGAGCGGGGCGCCCAGGGCGCGGTACTCCACCGCACGTCCGGTGCGTCCCGCGCCCTCGGAGGTGGCCTCCACCAGGCCGACCGCCTCCAGCACGCTCAGGTGCCGGGCGATCGCCTGGCGAGTCACCGGCAGTTCCCGGGCGAGTCCGCTGGCCGACGCCTCGCGCGTGCCGAGCGCAGCGAGGATCTGCCAGCGGGTCTCATCCGCCAGTGCCGCGCACACGGCCACCAGCTCGCCCGGGGCAGTGCCGGCAGTCTCGGACGACCGGCTCACAGCTGCGCACCTGCCGCCTGTTCCGTGGGCGTGGTGACGAACGTGGTCAGCGAGTCCAGCACCGTGTTCCAGCCGCCGGTGTTCTCCGCCATCGCCGCCCGGCGCTGCGCGGCCGGCTTGTTCAGGAAACCGGACTCGTGCACACGAAGGCGCGTTCCGCCGTCGTGCTCGGTGAGGGTGAACTGGACGGTGGTGGAGGTGGCGTCGATCTCGCCACCCAGGTCACCCCAGGTGAAGGCGAGCTGCACCGGCGGATCCACCACGTCCAGCCGCACCGGGTATGGCGTGCCCTCCCAGAAGAACGAACCCAGCGAGCCGGCGTGCCACCCGTCCGGGAGCTGGACCGGATCCCACCAGATCCCGAGCTGCTCCGCGGTGGTCAGCGCTGCCCACACTCTTTCCCGGGGTGCGTCGATGGTGATCGTCCGGGTGATGGTGCCGGCGTCCGGATCGGCCACCGCTGCGTTCTCGCTCATCCCTACCTCCTGGTGCAATCGATGCGTTGCACCCACAGTAGGTCACCTGGCGTCGAGGTGCAACTAAACTGTTGCACCTCGCAGGGCAGGGACCACGTGCCGGACGAGCAGGGGAGCGAGATCGGTGGGAGTGTCCCTCAGGTCGGTCCAGCGCAGCTCGGCGATCTCCCGCGCCGCCCGCGGTTCACCGGGAAGCGCCGCGGTGAAGATCGTGGCGTCCACCCGGGTGTCCGCCTCATTGGCGGCCGCCTCCTGGTAGGCCCCGAGCGGGCGCAGCGCCGACTCGGGCACCTCCAGCCCGAGTTCCTCGGCCACCTCTCGCACCGCTGCCTGCGCGGCCGTCTCGCCGGGGTCTACCTTGCCGCCCGGGAGCATGAACCGGGTGGTGCCCTGCTTGCGCACGGTGAGCAGGTGCTGGTCGGCGCGGACGAAACAGACCGCGGAGATGATCAGGACGGTGGTCGACGTTGTCACGACTCGACGTTAGCCGCTGTCAGATGCCCGTCGTGCAGCTGCACCACCCGGTCTGCCCGCCCGATCAACAACGGGTCGTGCGTGGAGACCACGGCGGCGATGCCACGCTCGGACGTCAGCTCCGCCAGGAGATCCATGATCGTGGCCGCCGTCGCGGAGTCCAGCTGCCCCGTGGGCTCGTCGGCGATGAGCACCTGCGGGTCCGTGACGAGCGCCCGCGCGATCCCCACCCGCTGCTGCTGCCCGCCGGAGAGCTCGTACGGGCGCTGGTTCGCGTGCGGGGTGAGCCCGACCGCCGCCAGCGCCGCGGCCACCCGTTCCTCCCGCTCGCCTCCGGCAATCCGGCGCAGCCGCAACGGCACCTCCACGTTCTCGGCCGCCGAGAGCACCGGCACCAGCCCGAAGGACTGGAACACGAACGCCAGCGTCGCCTGGCGCAGCTCGAGGGCTTCCTTCTCGGCGAGGGCGCTGAGTTCGGTCTCGTCCAGGAACACCGCCCCCGACGACGGCCGGTCCAGTCCGCCGAGCAGGTTCAGCAGGGTGGTCTTGCCCGATCCGGACGGGCCGCGCACCACCACCAGCTCACCGTCGTGGACCTCCAGATCGGCCTCGACCAGCGCATGTACATCGCCTGAGCCGGTGGGGTAGGTGCGGGAGAGCCCGCGTGCGGTCAGCGTGGTCATCGCTCGCCTCCCTCGTGGCGCTGCCGTTCGCGCGTCTCGTCCCGCCAGACCCCGACGTGATCGGGCTCGAGCGCCAGGCGCACCCGGTCCTTGAGGTCGAGCGCGGCCACGAAGTCCTGCGGCAGCTGCATCCGGCCCACTCGGTCCAGTACGGCGAACTCCTCGGCCACGTGCCGCTCCGCTCCGTGCTCGTCGGTCTCCCGGCGGCGCAGCACCTCGGTGGAGGTGCGGCCGTCGCGGATCTGCACGGTGCGCCGCACGTGCTCGGACACGGTCGGGTCGTGGGTGACGATGAGCACCGTCATGCCTAGCTCGGCGTTCACGTGCCGCAGCGTCTCCAGCACCTCGGCGCTGGTCGCCTCGTCCAGCTCACCGGTGGGCTCGTCGGCGAGCAGCACCTGGGGGGTGTTCGCCGCCGCCACCGCGATCGCCACCCGCTGCTGCTCCCCGCCGGACATCTGCTCGGGGCGTTTGTCCCCGCAGTGGGCGACACCGAGCAGATCCAGCAGCTCCTCGGCGCGTGCCGAGTCCACCGGCCCGGCCAGCGCCATCGGCAGGCAGACGTTCTCCGCCCCGGTCAGGTAGGGGAGCAGGTTGCGTGAGGTCTGCTGCCACACGAACCCCACGGTGCGGCGTTGATAGTGCACCCGTTGCGCCTGGCTCATCGTGAGCAGGTCGGTCCCGGCCACCCGGGCGCGCCCCGCCGTCGGGGTGTCCAGACCGGAGAGGATGGTCAGCAACGTGGACTTGCCCGACCCGGAGGCGCCCACCACGGCCACCAGGTCCCCGGCCGCCACGTGCAACGTGAGGCCCTGCAACGCCTGGACCTCGATGCCCTCGGCGGAGTAGATCCGCACCAGGTCCTCGCACTCGATCGTGCCGCCCGGTACGCCGTCGACAGTGGATGTACTCATGATTCTCCGATCCGCAGCACGGATGTGGACAGACGGCGCGCGATCACGCCGGCGAGCAGGACACAGACGGTGAGCACCACGGCCAGAGCGGCCACCACACCAGTGATCAGGAGCGGATCGCTGCGGAGCTCAGGGGCGGTGTCGGCGCCCGTGAACGGGCGCAGATCGACGGTGCCCGCCACTAGGTACGGCAGCACCAGCCCGAGACCGGTGCCGACCACCAGCGCAGCAACCACCAGCGGCACGCTCTCCCACGCCACCAGGCGACCCGCCATCGCCCGGCTCACCCCGAGCGTGCGCAGCACCCCGAGCAACCGGCGGCGCTCCGGTGCCGCCAGCAGCAGCCCGAGGATGATCGCCAGGCACGCCAGCACCAGGCTCACCACGAGCGCGATCACGAACCCCGCCTGCAACGAGCGGGCGCTCGGAGATGCGAGGAACTCCGCTGTACTCTCGGCCGGGGAGACGATCGTGCCGCGCCCGGCCATCCACTCCGACAATGCTCTGACGGCGTCCGGCCCCGCACCATCGTCGAGGTCCACCAGCACATCGCGAGGCACGAGATTCTGCCCGGTGGCCTCCCGGACCAGTTGCAGGTCTACGATCACCCAGGCCCCCGGCCCGACCACGCCCGGCGCCGCAGCCGGCTCACCCACCACGTCGAGCACCACCGAGGAGTCCAGCACCAGGCGGACCTCCTCCGAGGTGTCCACCTCATGTCCGGACCAGACCAGCGCCGGGACCCCGGTGGGGGAAAGCTCAGAGAAGCCGCCCGGCACCGTCACGGCGCCCGGAACATCGGTCTGCACCTCAGGCAGCGTGGCAGAGTCCACGGCGTAGACGGTCACCCGCCGCGAGGTGTCGTCCTCGGCCAACGCGACAGCGGGAATCGTCGTCACTGCGCTCACCGCAGCCACCCCGTCCAGGCCGGCGATCTCGGTGAGGTCGCCTTCGGAGAACGTCGGGCCGTTCAGCCGGACGTCCGCCCCGGCGTCAGCGCGAGCGCCGTCGTCCACCCCGCCGCGCAGGGTGGTCAGCATCGTGGCGGCGAGCACCGCGATCGCCACCCCGGTCGCCAACGCGAGCACCGGGATCAGGGGAGTGGCTCCGGACCGGAGCAGCCGCGCGGAGCCGAGGAACGCCGTCAGGCCGCGACCCCGGCGAGCCGCACCATGGACCACATGCACGACCAGCGGAAACAGGCGCAGGGTCAGCAAGCTCACCGAGATGGCGAGCAACAGCGGCGCCGTCACCGCCAACGGGTCGGTGCCCCCACCCGCGCCGGTGACGCCTTGGCCGGTCACCAACCACAGGGAGGCGGCCGTGATCAGGAGCACCGCCACCTCGACGACCCAACGCCAGCGACTCCTCGACCGGATCGCCACGTCGTCCCGGCTCGGACGCAGCCGCGGGAGCGGCATCGCGGCCAGCAGCACCGCCGGCGCCAGTGCGGTGGCCGCAGGAAGCAGCAGGTTGGTCGGTGCCGGGGCAGCGCCGGGGACGGGCACCGCCAGGATCGCGACCGCTGCCCCCAGCACGGCCGCCGGGATCCCGAACGCCAGACCCTCCACGGCGAGCAGGGAGCGCAGTTGCCGACCCGAGCCTCCGCGCGCGGCCGCCAACGCCAAGGACGCCGCTCGCCGGGTCAGCGCGAGTCGGGCGCCGAGGGCGAGCACAGCGAACGTCACCCCGATCGGCCCTGCTGCCACCATCGCCAGGACGGTCGAGGTGCTCCGCCAGCGCCCGATCGCGCTGTGCAGCACCTCGGTCAGGCCGGTGTCGAACCGGACCTGCGGCGGGTCTGACGGTCCGGACAGCTCCAGGGGGTGCTCCACAGCGGTGAACGCGCGCAGATCGGCGAGCAGCCCGGCCGCCCCCTCGGCCTCGGCGCGCACCGGCACCCAGATCTCCGCCTCAGCGCTGCGGGCCATCCACGCAAGAGAAGCGGGATCGATGTACACGGTCGCGGTGGCCGCGTCGCCACGGTTGAAGTCGGAGTCGATCCGCGGCGTCAGGGTGTTCAGCTGGTGCTGCCACTGGTCGGCAGCCGGGTTCGTCGCCTCGAACACGCCGACCACGACGAACTCGGACCGCGTCGATGAACCGGCCGCGTACGAGTTGGTGGTCACCGGCGCGGTGAACCGCTCGCCCAGGCCGAGCTCCATCCGTTCCGCCGTCCCGGCAGCGAGCATCACCTCCACAGGTGCGAGCGCCCCGCCGTCGGACGCCTCCGCGGGCGGCCCGGGTGCCGTCCCCTCCACCATCTCGACGAGCGAGGAGATCCCCCGATCCACCCGGAACCGCACCGACGTCTCGAAGAAGTCGTCGCTACCTCTGTCCGCGGCGGACATCGAGACCCGCGTCGTGGTCACGGACACGCGAGGATCGCCCGTCGTCCGGGTCATGTGCTCCCCGGCGCCGGTGAACGTCTGCGCGAGGACACTCTCGAGCTCGGCCAGGCCTGCCTCGTCGCGGACCGGGGGATCGGGCAGCGTGGCCGTGAGTGCCCGCAGCGTGGGCGGGGTCTCGGCGATCGCGTAGTTCACCTCGTCGGTGAACGTCTGCCGCTCCAGGCGGGGCCAGGCAGTGAAGATCGCGGACGCGACCGCCACCAGCAGGGCCAGTGCCACCGTCGCCCCGATCGAGCTGCGCACCATACGCAGCAGCAGCCGAGTCTTCACCGCACCTCCTCCCGCCAGGTGGTATCGAGCACCTGAGCACGCACGCGGCGGCCGTACCAGAGGGCCACCCCCACCACGACCGCGATGATCACCGCGAGGAGGACGGCGGCGGTCGTGACGTGCAGACTCAGCGGCAACGGGATCGCCGAGGAGGTCTGGCCGGTGGCGGCCCGCACGAGGTCGGGCATCATCAGCAGCGCCGTCCCCAGCCCGGCAGCCACCCCGGCGACCACGGCGCCCAGCTGCAGCCACAGCAGCTCAGCCCGCCGGGACGCTGCTTGCTGCGCCGAGCCCACGCCGACCGCGCGCAGCACGACCACCTCACCGCGCCGGGCTGCTGCCTGGGCCACGGCCACCGCCACCACGGCCGGCACTGCGAGCAGCAGCGCCCCCACCGCCGCCAGCACGAACACCACCCGAGCCGGCGCCGCCACCGGGTCCGCGATGCTGCCGGTCTGCGCCGTGGTGACGACCGCACGTGGGCCGGCCAGCGCGGCGGCGGACTCAGCGATCGCCGGGGTCTCGGAACCATGCGCGGCCAGCCAGATCTCGGTGACCGCCACCGGTGAACCACCCTGGCGGAGCAGCGCTGCTTGCAGGGTGGCCAGGTCCACCAGCACCCCGCGCTGTAGTTGCGCCCCGGGAATCACGGCGATCTCGCCCGCCGCATGCATCCGCAGTTGTGTTCCCGCGATCGTCACGTCCGCCCCGGAAGGCAGCACCACCTCCGACCACGCCGGAGTCACCAGAGCAGGGATGCCCTCCTCGGGCGTGGCAGGCGGCGGTGGCATCGACCGAATCGTCTCCGTGCCCGCCATCACGAAGTTGCCGCTGTAGAGGAGACCGACCTGGGCGGAGATCTGCAGCGGGGTCGCCTCGGCATCGAGCTCGGAGCCGCCGGCGCGCATCGGAACCGTGTGCGGGTCCCACGAGGCGACAGCCTCGGTGAGGTCGGTCGCCCCAGCGTGAAGCGTACTGACCTCGACGTCGTAGCGCGTGTCCTCGAACCCGGTGTCGAGCTGCACATCGACCGCCACGAGCTGCCACGGACCATCCGGCAGGGGAACAGTCAGCTCGGCCGTGGTCGGGGGAGCACCGGGCTCCGAGGACACGTTCACCGGGTCCGATGCCACCGTCACCGCTTCGGCGCCGTTCCACAGGACGAACGCCATCGTGACCGTGCGCCCGGGCGGGCGCGCAAAGGTCGGCTGGGCAGCCGCCCAGTCGGCGGCGACCGACACCTCCGCCTCGATCGCCTCAGCCTCGATCTCCGGACCGGTGAGGACCTGCTGATCGGGAGCCAGCAGCCCGGCGACCGCGGCAGGATCCACGATCGCCTCAGGTGCGGACATCACACCCGTCTCTGCGGCCGGCAGTGCGGTGACCGACCCGGACGAGCCGTCCACACGAACCCCCGGTGTGGCCACCCCGGTCCCGCGTTCCACCCCGTCGAGCCCGACGTAGTCCGGCACCCCGGCCGGCTCACCAGTGATGCCTGGACCGAGACGCACGCGCACGTCCGCACCGTTGGCCACCCCGGCGGAGAGCGTGCGGAGCGACTCCGCCGTACCCGCGTACGCCGACGCCAGCGTGCTCACGGCGCTCGCGAGCATCACCAGAACCACGGGCACGGCGAGGACCGGCAGGTGCCGAGAGACCTGCCGGGCCTCCGTCACCGGCGAGTAGCCAGGGCCGCGAGCGGTGCTCCGGGCCCACCACCGGGTGAACGGAACAGCCAGCGCGATGGCGAGCAGCGCCGTCGCCACCAGCACCAGTGCCGGTGCACTCACCGCCAACGGGTCCACCCGTGCGGTGCCCGGCACCAGGGGAGAGCCGTTCCGGGTGATTCGCCACGTGCTGAACGCGGCAGCGGCGAGAAGCAGGATGACGGCACTACCAGCCAGCACGGGTCGACGGCGACCGCTGACGGCAGCGGTGTCGTCCGTGGCGATCTGCGGAACCGCGCGCAGCTGCACGCTGGTGAGCACCGCCGTCAGGACGATGATCACTCCCGCGGCGACGACCGCCACCAGCGCCGGCGCGGCGCCAGGTCGACCGGCGGAGAGGGCGATGGTTCCCAGGGCGCCCACCACCCCGCCGATGCCTGCCAGGGCGACCGATTCGGTGGTCGCCGCCCGGCGGAACTGACGCCTGGACGCGCCGCGGGAGAGGAGGATGCGGGTCTCCCGGGCGCGGAGCAGGGTGAGCAGGCGAGCGATCTGCCACGTGGCCACCAGGGACACCACAGCGACGATCACCAGCGGCACCGCGGCGGCTGCGCGGACCGACGCCAGCCCTGCCGAGGTGCTCGCGACCGTCTCGGCCAGCGTGCCCTCGATGATCAGGCCGCGCACCGGCACGTTCGCGGCTTCCACTGCCTCGGGCAGCGCGGCCAGTCCAGACTCCCAGACGGGCAGGTCGGCCGGGGCGAGGTCGGCCGGTGGTTCGATCACCCAGCGGGCGAAGGGCGCCAGGTCGAGACCGTCCCACGTCGTCACCAGCAGAGGGCCGACCGTGCTCGGCTGGAACGGATCCATCCCCTCGGCGGCGAGCGGGCTCCCCGTCCACCGCGGTGCCGTGGCGTCGTCGGGCCGCCACAGCCCCGTGATCTGAATGTCCAGGCCGTCGTCGCCGATCGTGAGCCGATCCCCGGCGTCCACGCCCAACGCCTCGGCCGCGGCGGCGTGCAGGGCCCCCTCACCGGGGCCGGCCGGCCACGCACCGTCCGCGAGGGTGGCCGCCTCCTCGACGTCGGCATCGCGCAGGAGAACCACGGCGGCACCGTCGAGCGCCGTGGCGTCCTGCAGATCGAGGGCAGGAGTGGTCTGGCGCCCGTGCACGGTGACTCCGGGGAGCAGATCTGCCACGATCTCGCGGAGTGCACGGTCTTGTGCTGCGGGGTCGTCGGCGACCCGGGTCTGCACCACCACGGTCGCTGCCTCGGCCGGGGCGTCGGCCAGCACGGTACGGACCGCCGTGGTCGACGCGAGGGAGAGGTAGCTCAGCGTGCCGGCGATTGCGACGGTGACCAGTGCCGCCATGGCAGCCAGCAGGATGACCAACGGTGCCTGAGCACGCGTGCGTCGCCGCACCCAGGATGCGCGCTGCACCGATCGGCCCCCCCTCGTTGGACGTGGCGTCACTCTACTCAGGCGGCATACAGGCCGTGAGCGTTGCGGTCACGGCGAGCAGCCGGTCCCGCAGACTGTTCGCCCGCTCGGCAAACTCCCGCTGTGCCGCCACATAGGTGGCCTTGCCCTCCGCCGTCTCGATCGGCACCGGGGTGTACCCCCACGCGGTGAGGTCGTAGGGGGAGGCGCGCATGTCCAGCTCACGGATGTCCCGGGCCAGCTCGAACGCGTCCAGCAGCAGCTCGCCGGGCACCGCCGGCCCGAGCTTGCTCGCCCACTTGTACACATCCATTCCGGCATGGAGGCAGCCCGGTTGCTCGAGCTCCGGCTGATCGGCGCGGGTCAGCCGGAGCTCGTTCCGCGGTTCGGCCTCGTCGGTGAAGAACCGGAACGCGTCGAAGTGGGTGCACCGCAGCGGATGGCTGCGCACCACCTCATCCGTACCTTCGGCCCCGAGGCGCAACGGCACCGGGTGGCGCACCTCCTGCTGCTCCGCTCGGTACACCATCGCCCACTCGTGCAGCCCGAAGCAGCTCAACCGGGCCGGGCGGGCCCGGGTCGCCCGGACCAGGTGGTGGATATAGCCGACGGCGTCGCCGCGGTCGGCCAGGAAGCCCGGCACGTCCAGCGTGACCGAACCGTCCCTGCGTGAGGTGTACCACCGCCGTCGGGCGTGCTCCGCCGCGCCTTCCAGGGCGACTGATACGCCCGGGTGCCACACCCGCAACTGCCCCGGCTTCGTGGGGTAGTAGGTGTACAGGAAGTCCTCGACCGGGTGGCGGCGATGCTCAGCCCGACGCTCCCGGTGGGCGCGGGTGAGGGCATCGGCCCGCTCGGCGTGTGCAGCCTCGCGCGCGGTCCAGACCGCGGCCGGCAGAGTCGGGACAGGTCGGAGGGCGGGTGGAGCGGTCATGACGGTGGTGGTGCAGGCGGGTAGGGCGGCGTGACCGTGGCAGCCGGCGGGGCGGCGGCCGGTGCGGGACGCGCCTGGGGTGCGGGGTAGAACTGCTGGGGGTTCGGTGGAGGTGGGACCGGTGGCCCGCCCGGCGTGCCGCCGCGCTCGGCCCTGGTGCGGATCATCGCGCTCATCGCCCGCTCGAAGGGTCCCTTGCCGAGGGTGAGCTGCCAGAGGGTGGCGAAGGTGAAGGTGGCCACGATCAGCCAGATCAGCGGCCAGTTCGACTGTGGGTACCACACGGCCTCGTCACCGAGGATGCGGATGTAGACGATGTGCAGGCTGTACACGGTCAGCGACATCGCCCCGGTGGCGCTGATCGGGGTCAGGATCACCCGCAGCACGGTCGGCTGGGTGAGCAGCAGCAGCAGGCCGAGCACGCCGATCGCGACACCGACATTGCCGAGCATCTCCGGCCCGGAGTGGGCGTGCGGCTGCGTGCTCACCAACAGCTCGGTCAGCGAGCTCTCGGCGGGGTCGAGCACCTGGGTGAGCAGGGTGCCGGCCGAGTAGCCGAGCAAGGCCAGCGCGGCTCCCACCACGATCATGCCCGCCTGCACCCCGATCCTGCGCAGGTCCAGCCGCCCGCCGGCCAGACCCACCAGCAGGTACGCGATCCAGGCGATCGCCGGGTAGTAGCCGGTGAGCAGCTCGCCCACGCCGGGCATCACCCGCCATCCGGAGGTTTCCCCGGTGACGTGGCGGACCGCGAGCACCGGGATTGGCGCCACAGCGAGCACAGCAGCTGCCACTGCGATCAGCGCTGGGATGCGCAGCCGCAGGAACGGCAGCACCAGCACGAACATCACCGCGTAGGCCGGCAGGATCACTGCCACCGGGGTCATCAGGAAGGTCAGCATCCAGCCCAACGCGTACAGGATGCCGGAGCGCTTCAGGATGCGTACCCGCTGCCGGCGCCACTCGGCTGGGTCGCCGGAGGTGAAGGCGCGGCGGGTCATGAACGCGAGCCCGGTGCCCGCCAGCATGGCGAACAGGGCCGAGGGACGCCCGTCCGCGACGAAGAACCACCCCGTCGGCGTGAGCATGCCGACGTGCTGCTCGAGCCCGAGGTGGGCGACGAACATCCCCAGCACGGCGAGGCCCCGGGCGGTGTCCACCCCGACGATGCGCTTCTTGGCTCCGGTCACCTGGTCAGGCTAACCAACCCGCGCCCCTGCCCGGGCGAGCAGTGATGGGGAGCACTACACTCCCGATATGGAGCGCGTCGACACCTACACGCACGGGCACCATGAGAGCGTGCTCGCCTCGCATGGCTGGCGGACGGCCGAGAACTCGGCCGGCTACCTCCTCCCACTCCTGGAGGAGAACACCGACCTGCTGGACGTCGGATGCGGCCCTGGGACCATCACGGTGGGCCTGGCGCAGAAGGTGTTTCCCGGTCGGGTGATGGGGCTGGACCGCTCGACGGACGTGCTGCTCAAAGCCTCCGAGCTCGCCGAGGCGCACAGTGTGGAGAACGTGCAGTTCGAGCAGGGCGACGTCTACGACCTGCCCTACGCCAAGGGCGCGTTCGACGTGGTGCACGCCCACCAAGTGCTGCAGCACCTCTCCGACCCGGTGGCCGCGCTGCGAGAGATGGCCCGGGTCACCCGGCACGGCGGGATGATCGCCGTCCGGGACGCCGACTACGCTGCGATGAGCTGGTACCCGGAGGTGCCGGGGCTGGACCGGTGGCGTGAGCTCTACCACCAGGTGACCCGGGCGCACGGGGCGCAGGCCGATGCTGGACGACGGCTGGTGGCCTGGGCCAACAAGGCAGGATTCACCGACACCAGCCCCAGTGCCGGGGTGTGGTGCTACGCCGGCGAGGACGATCGCCAGTGGTGGTCGCACACCTGGGCCGAACGGGTGGAGAAGTCCGCCTTCGCGCGGCACGCCCTGGACGGCGGGTTCAGCACCACCGACGAGCTCGCCGAGATCGCGACCGCGTGGCGCGAGTGGGGGGCCGACGAGGACGCCTGGTTCGCCGTCGTGCACGGCGAACTGCTCATCCGCGTCTGACCCCCCGTCACGTCACGCCGTGGCGAGGCGCAGCATCGACCAGGAGACCGGCGGCAGCTCGGCGCGCAGCTGCCCGTCGGTCACGACTGCGGAGTCGTTCGGCTCGGGTGCCACCGAGGAGTCGTCGTCGGCACTGGCCTGCCAGGTGTGGTCCGGGTTGGCCAGCGTGACCGCCTCGACCACCTGCAGCCCGCCCAGGCTGGAGAGGTCCACGTCCAGGGTGAGTGCATCGGTCGTGGAGCGGTTCACCACGAAGACGGCGACCTCCCCGGTGTCGGCGTCGCGGGTGGCGACCGCGTCCAGGGCGGCAACCTCCCCGAACTTCGCGGTCTCGTGCACCGGAGCGTCGATCGCCAGCTGCAGCACCTCGCCCTTGGCGTGGGCCGAGGTGAGAGCGAACGGGTGGAAGATGGTCTGCTTCCAGGCCCGGCCGCCCGGCTCGGTCATCATCGGGGCGATCACGTTCACCAGCTGCGCCTGCGAGGCGGCGTGCACCCGGTCGGTGTGCCGCAGCAGCGAGATGAGCAGGTTGCCCACCACCACCGCGTCGGCCACGTTGTAGTGGTCCTCGAGCAGCACCGGCGCCACCGGCCAGTCGTCGCCGGTCGGCGGGCGGGACTCGGCGCGCTTCTGGTACCAGACGTTCCACTCGTCGAAGGAGATGTGAATCTTCTTGGCGAGCTTGCGGGCCGCGCCCACGGCGTCCGCCGTGGCGGCCACCGAGTCGATGAAGTGGTCCATGTTGACGGCGGAGGCCAGGAAGGAGGCCAGGTCGCCGTCCTCCTCGTAGTAGTAGGCGTGCGCCGAGATGTAATCCACGTGCTCGTAGGTCTCGGTGAGGACGATCCGTTCCCACTCACCGAAGGTCGGCATTGACGAGCTGGAGGACCCGCAGGCAACCAGCTCGATGTCCGGGTCGATCATCCGCATCGCGCGAGCGGTCTCGGCGGCCAGGCGCCCGTACTCCTCGGCGGTCTTGTGCCCGATCTGCCACGGGCCGTCCATCTCGTTGCCCAGGCACCACATCGTGATCCGGTACGGCTCCTCGGCGCCGTGCTTGCGGCGCAGGTCGGAGAAGTGGGTGCCACCGGGCACGTTGCAGTACTCGAGGATGTCCAGGGCCTCCTGCACGCCGCGGGTGCCGAGGTTGACGGCCATCATCGGCTCGGTGCCGGAGGCCTTGGACCACTTCAGGAACTCGTCCACGCCCACGTGGTTCGGGTCGGAGGAGTGCCAGGCAAGGTCGAGCCGAGTCGGGCGGTCCTCGAGCGGGCCGATGCCGTCCTCCCAGCGGTACCCGGAGACGAAGTTCCCGCCCGGGTAGCGCACGGTGGACACGCCCAGCTCACGGGTGAGGTCGATGACGTCCTGGCGGAACCCGTCCGCGTCGGCGGTGGGATGGTCCGGTTCGTGGATGCCGGTGTAGACGGCGCGGCCGAGGTGCTCCACGAAGGAGCCGAAGGTGCGCCGGCGCACCGGGCCGACGGTGAAGGCGGGATCGAGGGTGATGCGGGCGTTGGCCATGATTCTCCTGGTTGGGGTTCTGGATTCTCAGGTGCTGCGCAGCAGCGCGGTGCCGTGGGCGTCGAGGTCGAGCTCGAGCACGGCGTAGGGATCACTGGGGTCGACGTCGAGCACGCGTGCGGTCCACAGCTCGGTGACGGTGCCGGGGGAAGTGAGCCCTGGTGAGGCGAGTCCTGTGGAGGTGAGGGGCAGACGAACGGTGCGTGCGCCGTCGGAGGTGTTGAACACCGCGGCCCAGCGGGTGCCCTCCCGTGGACCGGTGCCAGTGGCGCCCCAGACGACGAGATCCCCCTCGCGGACGAGCTCGGTGTTGCCGCGGGAGTGCTTGCCGATGTCGAGCACCTCGGTGTTCACCAGGTCGGTCAACGTGTCGTCCTCGGAGCTGGGCAGGTCGCCGCCGACGAACAGCGGGGACCGGCCGAGGTTCCACAGCGTGAGCATGGTGCGGCGTTCGGCGGCGGTGAGCAGGCTGTGCCGGGGCTCGCCCCGTTCGGCGCGCACCCCGATCCGCCCCAGCGGCAGCATGTCGGCATCGGCCCACCCGTGCGCCTGCTGGTGCGGCGCCCACCGGGCGAGCCGGGTCAGCTGGGCCTCCAGGTCGTCCCACCGGTCCCACAGGTCGTCCGAGATGCGCCACATGTCGGCGTGTGCGCGCAGATGGTCCAGGTGCGCCACGGAGAGGTGGGTGCCGGGGGAGAGGGAGACGGTGACGTCCCGTCCGTGCCGCTCCTCGGCCTTCCCGACGGCGGAGTGCAGCGCCTCGATGGCGTCACCGTGGTACGGGTACAGCATGTCGTCGACCTTGAGGAAGTCGACGCCCCAGCCGACGACGCGATCGATCTGCAGGTCGAGCCAGGCCTGGGCCGCCGGGTGGGAGAAGTCGAGCCCGAGATTGTCGCCGTTCCAGGGGCAGCGAGCAGCCGGGTGGTCGGCGGGTAGGGCGATGTCGGCCGTGGTGGCGTCGGTGCCGGGCACGGGGCGGGGGTCGGCGACCGCGCGGCGCGGGATTCCGCGCATCAGGTGCACGCCGAAGCGCAGGCCCAGGTCGTGCACCCGGGCGGCGAGCGGTGCGAACCCACGACCTCCGGCGGAGGAGGGAAACCGTGTCTCGACCGGCATCTGCACACCGTCGGCGTCCAGCAGCAGCGGGGCGTCGTCGTTGTACCCGCCGGCCCGTGCGGTGGGCTCGTACCACTGGATGTCGACCACCACGGTGTCCCACCCGGCGGGCAGCATCCGTTCGGCCATCACCTGGGCGTTCGCGAGCACCTCATCTTCGGTGACGGTGGTGCCGAAACTGTCCCAGGAGTTCCACCCCATCGGCGGGGTCAGGGATGCGGAGCGGTGCACGCAGGGCCTTTCGTGAGTGCTTTACATCGATGTAGAACAATAGTGCACGGTGATCGGGTGGTGGTCAACCACTGGTGCGGTCAGACCACCCCTCAGACCGGGGCGTCGGCCGGCACCTGCGAACCTGGCTGCACCGAGATGACCTGCTCGTCGGCCGATCCGGTGGACTGGCGAGCCACCACCCGGGCCTCGCTGATCACGCGAACGTACGGGCCGCCGTCGCCGGCTAGACGGGAGCGAAGCAGAGCCACGGCCGTGCGGGCGATCTCGTCCCGGCCGGGCGCCACGGAGCTGATGGTGGGCGTGGCGTACCGGACGTCGTCGACATCGTCGAAGCCGATCAGGGCCACATCGCCGGGCACATCCACCCCGCGTGCGTGCAAGGCGTAGAGCGCGCCGAGGGCGAGTGCGTCGTTCATCGCGAACACGGCGTCCACTCCGGTGCCGCCGTCCAGGAATGCACCGAGGGAGTCCGAGCCCGCTGAACGGTGCCACGGAGCCGCAGGAACCACGAGGTCCGGAATGAAGGCAAGGTCGGCCGCCGCGAGGGCTTCGCGGTAGCCGTCGAGCCGGAGCCCGGACGAGCCGGTGGCGGTGTCGTCCGGATGCGGCCCGAGCACGGCGATCCGGCGGCGCCCCAGCTCGAGCAGGTGGCTGGTCGCAGCTCGGGCGGCGGCAACGTTGTTCATGGTGACGTGATCGGCGGCCGCTCCGAACACCCGCTCACCCAGAAGCACCAGGGGTGCGTCGATATCGAGTGCCGCGCGGTCGGCCGGTTCGAGGCCGAGCGGAGAGAGGATGACCCCGTCAGTGAGCTGTCGTCTCGAACCGGACAGCACCGCCAGCTCCCTGTCCCGGCGCCCGCCGGTCTGCTCGATCAGTACCGTGAGCCCGTGGGTGTCGGCCTCCCGGATCACCGCGTCGGCCAGCTCGGCGAAGTACGGCAACCGCAGCTCCGGCACCGCCAGGGTGATCATTCCGGTGCGACGGGTGCGCAGCTGCCGGGCGGAGAGGTTCAACCGGTACCCGAGCTCGGCGATCGCCGCCTCGACGCGCTCCCGGGTACCGGGGCGGATGTGTGGGTAGTCGTTGATGACGTTCGAGACGGTCTTCACCGAGACCCCAGCACGCCGGGCGACGTCGGCCATGGTGACGGCACGCAGTCCTCGGTCGCTCACCCCGCACACCTTAGCGGCGCGCTAGCGTGGGGTTCATGAAGATTGCGCGATTCACCACCGGGGACGACCCGCGATACGGCGTCCTGGACGGCGAGGACCTCGTCGTCCTCACCGGCGACCCGCTGTACACCACGCCCACTCCGACCGGGGCGCGGGTGCCGCTGGACGACGTCCGGCTGCTCGCCCCGGTGATCCCACGTTCGAAGGTGGTGTGCGTGGGGCGGAACTATGCCGAGCACGCTGCCGAGCTCGGCAACGACGTGCCCGAACGGCCGCTGCTCTTCATCAAGCCGAACACCACGGTGGTGGGGCCGGACGACCCGATCGTGCTGCCGGCCTGGACGAACGAGGTGCACCACGAGGCCGAGCTGGCCGTGGTGATCTCCCGCATCTGCAAGGACATCCCGGCTGAGCAGGCCGACCGGGTCATCCTCGGCTACACGGCGGCCAACGACGTGACCGCCCGGGACGTGCAGGCGGAGGACAAGACGTGGACGCGCGGCAAAATGTTCGACACGTCCTGCCCACTCGGACCGTTCCTGGTGACCGGCCTGGACACCTCCGACCTGCGAGTGCAGGCACGGGTCGACGGCGAGACGCGCCAGGACGGGTCCACCGCCCAGATGGTCCGTGGGATCGCCGAGCTGATCGCTTACGCCTCGTCCATCTTCACCCTGCTCCCGGGCGACGTCCTGCTCACCGGCACCCCGGCCGGGGTGGGCCCGATCGACGTCGGTCAGCGCGTGGAGGTCGAGATCGACGGCATCGGGACCCTCGGCAACCCGGTGCTGCGCCGCTGACCGGACACTCCACCAGGTTCACCCGCCCCGTTCCCAGTCGCGGACGTTCGGCTGGGGTGCGAATCCGGCGGCCACATAGGTGGAGACCGCGGCCGTGTTCGTCGTCTCGGCGCACACGACCGCGCTGGAGGAGCCCATCTCACGGAGGGCGGCGGCAGCGGCCGTGGTGATCGCGGTGCCGTAGCCCTGGCCCCGGTGGTCCCGATGGACGCCCATCGGCTCGATCAGTCCGGGGCGGCCGACGCCCGCGCTCCACACGGCGGTGACGGCGACGGCCTGTCCGGTGGCATCGTGCGCCGAGATCACACGTGCGGAGTCGAAGAACGGCGTCCGGGCTGCTGCTTGCCATCCGTCGACGAGATCCCGCAGGCGCTCGGCCGGCAGGGGTGTGCCGCGAAACGCGGACCAGTGCACCCGGACCCAGTCGGCGGTGGCATCCGGCTCGTGGCATTCGAACCGGAGATCCGGGCTGTCCACGTGGTCGTTCAGGTCTCGGCGCAGAGGCGTCCATGGTTCGCCGGGCGACCAGCCCCGAGCGGCGAGTACGTCCCCCAGAGCGCCGGCGCCCCGTGCCTCGATCGCAGCGGCCCCCGAATCGAGCACGCCCGTGCGCGGTTCCCCCACGTCGTCGGCGATGCGCTGTGCCAAGGCGTCGTCGTGACGGAACTCCGGATCCATAGCGAATCGCAGCAACTGAGGGCCGTCCAGGAGTGAGAGGGCCACGCTGCGCTCGTTCGCCGACCAGACCCGCAAGGCGTCGGCGGTCGCTGGCGCACCTCGCAGTGCGAACCAGCCCAGGTCTCCTGGATGCACATGGACGGGGCCGTCGTCGTGCTGCCACTGGTCGAGCGCGGAGCGAATCCGCGGGAGCTCATGGACGGTGGGAGTGCTCAGTGCGAAGGACATCGGCGTCGCTCCATCACGACGAACGTCGCGGGGCCGTGGACTGACCCGGTTCGAAGGCGCAAGGCACCAGCCGGGGCGGCAGCGGTTCGTCCTTCTCCAGATCCCGGATCAGGGCGTCCGCGCCGAGCCGGCCGAGCTCGGGCCCGGGGGCGCGCATCAGGGTCAGCGGTGGGTCGCACACCATCCCGCTCTCAGCCGCGGCGAGCAGGCCCATCACGGAGATGTCCCCGGGCACTTTCCGACCTGTCCGGCGCAGCCCGGCCACAAGCCGTAGTGCGGTGTGGTCGTTCAGCACCAGGATGCCGGTTGCTGCCGGGTGGGACGCGACGATCCGGTCGGCGAGCGCGGTGGCGTCCTCCGTCTGGTTCACCTCAATCGTCCGCCCGGTCAGGGTGCGCTCGGGCAGCAAGGCGTCGAAGGCGGCGCGGGTGCGTGCGAACGGCCCGTAGTCGCGATCGCCGTGGTCCACGCCGGAGCCGAGTACCAGGGTGAGGTGCTGGTGACCGAGAGCGGCCAGATGGTCGACGGCGCCGGCCACGGTGGCCTCGAAGTCGATGTCCACGTAGCGGTATCGGTCCGGCTCCCGGGTGCGACCGATCAGAGCGAACGGGGTGCCGGACCGCTCCAGCACCTGCACGCGCGAGTCGTCGAGCTGGACCTCCATCAGGAGCACCCCGTCCACCAGTCGTTGGCCGAGCAACTCACCCAACTCGCGACCGTCGTTGCTGACCGGCCAGATCACCAGGTGGTATCCGCGAGCGCTTGCGGCAGCGGCGGCACTGGTGAAGAACTCTACCGAGGAGGTGTTCAACGGACGCTCGAAGACGGGGTACACGAGGGCGAGGATCCGTGTGCGTCGGCTGGCCAGGGCCCGTGCCACGGCATTGCGGCGGTAGCCCAGTTCGACCATGGCGGCTTCGATCCGGGCGCGGGTGGCAGGCGTGACAGGTTTGGTGTCATTCACCACGAAGGAGACGGTGGCGATGGAGACGCCGGCATGCTCGGCGACGTCCTTCATGGTGACCATCGCAGTTCCTCCTCGCGGGTGGTCGTGCGCCGTGAGCGACGCCTTCTCGAGATCCATCCTTGACAGCGACCGAGCGTACGCCGCACAATCGACATCACATCATTTAAGCGCTTAACCAGCGAGCTCACAAGAGGGGCACCGGGGCGGCGCACCGAATGACCCACACATCGAAAGACAGCAAGGGAGCTGATCGTGAGACGACGCATCGTGACGACTGTGGCCGGAGGGCTCGGGGCGGCTTTGGCCCTGGCAGCATGCTCGAGTGGTGGGGGAGGAGGCGAGGCGGACACCGGGGACGTGTCCAGCTTGTCCGTCCTGGACTACTACAACAACGACCCGGACAACTCCCTCATCCAAGCCGGCCTGGACAGCTGCGCCGAGGAGCTCGGGATCACCCTGGAGCGGGAGACGGTGCCCGGCGCCGATCTGATTCAGACGGTGCTTCAGCAGGCGTCGTCCCAGACCCTGCCGGACGTGCTCATGCTCGACAACCCGGACGTGCAGCAGATCGCGGAGACCGGGGCGCTCGTCCCGCTCGACGAGAACGGGGTCTCCACCGACGGATTCGCACAAGGCGTGATCGATGCCTCCACCTATGACGGGAACGTCTACGGACTGCAGCCGGTGGCCAACACCCTGGCGCTGTTCTACAACACCGACGTCCTCGCTGAGGCCGGGGTCGAACCGCCGACGACGTGGGACGAGCTGCGCGAAGCCGCTGCCACCCTCACCGAGGGTGACCAGTACGGGATCTCCTTCAGTGCGATCAATACCTACGAGGGCACGTGGCAGTTCCTTCCGCCGATGTGGACGAACGGCGGCGACGAGACCGATCTGACCAGTCCGGAAGTGGCGGAGGCGCTGCAACTGTGGGTGGACCTGGTGGAGTCGGGTTCGGCGTCGGAGAGCGTCATCAACTGGTCGCAGGGGGACGCGAAGGATCAGTTCATGGCCGGCCGCGCCGCCATGATGGTGAACGGCCCGTGGAACATCCCGTCGATGAACGAGATGCCGGACGTGAACTGGGACGTCGTGCAATTTCCCGTCAACGACCCGAGCCAGACCCCCGTCGCACCGCTCGGCGGTGAGGCGTGGACCGTGCCCGTCACCGGGGACGAGGCCAGCCAGGCGGTTGCCGTGGACTTCGTGGAGTGCCTGAACACGCCCGAGCAGCAGCTCGACTGGGCAGTGTCCCGGTACACGATCCCCACCCGGACCGACCTCGCCGAGGACTTCCTCGCCGAACGGCCGGAGATGGAGGCATTCGCCGAGCAGGTGGCCAACGCCCGGTCGCGGACCGGCGAGCTCGGACCGGAATGGCCCGACGCCGCGACCGTGATCTACGAAGCGATCCAGCTGGCGCTGACCGGCCAGGCGAGCGCCGACGAGGCCTTCGCACAAGCCTCCGCTCGCTGAGGTTGACATCATGAGCTCCCTCACGCACGTCCCGGCGGAGGCGCGGCAGGCATCGCCTGCCCCGCCCCGCCGGCGGCCCAAGCTCCGCGGGGACGACATCGGGAAGATCCTGTTCGTGCTTCCCGCCGGTATCGCCATGGCGCTGCTGTTCGGCTACCCGGTGGTGAAGAACCTCACCATGAGCCTGCAGGAGTACAGCCTGCAGACCTTCTTCACCGGGGAAGCGCCCTGGGTAGGGCTCGCCAACTATGTGGACGTGGTCACCGACCCGATCTTCGGCAAGGCCATGCTCAACACCGGGCTGTTCACCGCCGGATCCATCCTGTTCCAGTTCGTTATCGGCCTGGCGCTCGCGCTGTTCTTCAAGCAGCATTTCCCGCTCTCGGCGACGTTGCGTGGGCTGTTGCTGCTGCCGTGGCTGCTGCCACTGATCGTCTCTTCGGCGACGTGGCGCGCGATCCTGGAGCAGGACTCCGGGATCCTGAACCGGTTCCTCGGGGTGTTCGGCGTGGAGCCGATCGGCTGGCTCGTCTCACCCTCGATCGCGCTGATCGCCGTGATCGGCGTGAACATCTGGATCGGGATCCCGTTCAACACCACGCTGCTCTACAGCGGCGTGCAGGCCATCCCGGACGAACTCTACGAGGCCGGGTCCCTCGACGGCGCCACGCACTGGAAGGCGTTCCGGTACATCACCTGGCCCAGCCTTCGGCCCGTGGTCTCAGTGGTGCTGATCCTCGGTGTGGTCTACACGTTGAAGGTCCTCGACATCATCCTCGGTCTGACCGGCGGGGGACCGGCGAACGCCACCCAGACACTGGCTACGCAGTCCTACCAACGGTCCTTCGTGGACTTCGAGTTCGGTCACGGGGCCGCGCTCAGCAACATCCTGATCGTGATCTCGATGGCGTTCGCCGTGGTGTACCTGCGCCGCGGGCGCCACGCGGCGGACGAGTGAGGAGGCAGGCATGACAACCACGACCTCCGCTCCGGCGGAACCGAACCGCCGCACCGGCGACGACATCGACCTGCGAAAAGTAGCCCTGACGGCGGCCGGAGTGCTGATCCTGGCAGTGATGCTGTTCCCGGTCTACTGGATGGTCAACGCGTCGCTGCAGCCCTCGGGCAACACTCTCAACGCGGATCTGATCCCGTTGCAGCCCAGCCTCGACAATTACGCCCGCGCCATCAGCGAGCAGGGCGCCAACTTGGTGACGAGCCTCATCATCGCGCTCGGCACCGTGGCGTTCAGTCTGGCGTTGGCCGCACCGGCATCCTTCGCCCTGGCACAGTTCCGGTTCCGCTGGGTGGGTCTGGCGTTACTGGCCATCCTGGTCTCCCAGATGATCCCGGGCATCGTGATCGCCAACGCGCTCTACAGCGCCTACGAAGGACTCGGGCTGCTGAACTCCATCCCCGGGCTGATTCTCGCCAACTCCACCAGTGCGATCCCGTTCGCGATCCTCATCATGCGTTCGTTCATGCTCGGTGTACCGCCGGCGATCATCGAGGCCGCCCGGGTGGACGGTGCCGGGCTCATGCGGACCTTCGTCTCGATCGTGGTGCCGGTGAGCCGGAACGCGATCATCACCGCGGGGCTGTTCACGTTCCTGTTCGCGTGGAGCGACTTCCTGTTCGCGCTTACCCTCACCACCACCGACGAGATTCGGCCGGTGACCCTCGGTATCTACCAGTACCTGGGCACTCAGGTACAGAACTGGGGTGCGGTGATGGCCACTGCCGTGCTCTCGGCGATCCCAGCGATCGTGCTGCTCGTGGCCGCTCAGAAGTACATCGCTGCCGGGGCCACCGGCGGAGCGGTGAAGTAGACGGACGACTCAGAAGGGGACCATGATGACCAACCTTGAGAATGCCGACGCTCTGCGCGTGCTCGTCTGGGGCGAGAACCGGCACGAACAGATCGAGCCGCACGTGGCCGAGATCTACCCCGACGGTATGCACGCGACCATCGCCGAGGGCATCCGGGAGAACCTCGGCGACGCCGTCCAGGTGAGCACGGTGACCCTGGACGACCCGGAGCACGGCCTGACGGAGGAAGTGCTGGCCGCCACCGACGTGCTGGTCTGGTGGGGGCACGCCGCCCACGGCGAAGTGCGTGACGACGTCGTGGACCGCGTGCACCGGCACGTGCTCGACGGCATGGGACTGCTGGTGCTCCACTCGGGTCACTGGTCGAAGATCTTCGGCAAGCTGATGGGCACCAGCTGCACGCTGCGCTGGCGCAGCGAGGAGGACCGTGAGCTCGTCTGGACCGTCGACCCCACCCACCCCATCGCTCAGGGCGTGCCGAACCCGATCATCATCGACCAGCAAGAGATGTACGGGGAGTTCTTCGACATCCCGGCACCCGATGAGCTGATCTTCATCTCCTCCTTCACCGGGGGAGAGGTGTTCCGTTCCGGCTGCACGTTCAAGCGTGGCCACGGCAAGATCTTCTTCTTCTCCCCGGGCGACCAGGACTTCCCCGTCTACCACCACGAGCACGTCCGCACGGTGATCGCCAACGGCGTCGCCTGGGCGCACACGGTGCGGCCGAAACGCACCACACCCACGTTGCTGCGCTACGAGTCCGGTGAGTTCTTCACCGGGCACGGGTACACCGGACCGATCGAGAGCGCCGAATGAGCGTGACTGGCGATCCGGCTGCCCCGCTGCGGCTGATTCAGGTCGGCGCCGGCGGGATGGGGCGAGCCTGGCTGCGCACGATCACCGCCAATGCGGACGTCGAGCTGGTCGGCCTCGTGGACCTGGACGTGGAAGTGGCACAGGCTGCCTTGGCGGAGACCGGAGCCGGACCGGCCCCGGTGAGCACCTCGATCACGGAACTGGTTGCTGCCACGCCAGCGGACGCCGTCGTGAACGTGACAGTGCCGGCAGCGCACAGCCCGGTGAACCGTGAGGCGCTCGCCCTGGGCCTGCCGGTGCTGTGCGAGAAGCCGATGGCGGAGTCGGTGGCCGAGTGCCTGCCCATCATCGCGGCGGCCGACCGGGCCGAGCAGCTGCTGATGATCTCCCAGTCCCGGCGCTACTACAGCCAGCTCGCGGCGCTGCGTGCGGTGCTCGACGAACTGGGCCCGGTGGAGACCGCACGGTGCGAGTTCGCCAAGGCCCCGCACTTCGGCGGGTTCCGTGAGCAGATGGCCGAACCATTGATCGTGGACATGGCCATCCACCAGTTCGACCTGGCGCGGGACCTGATGGGTGCCGACCCCGTGAGCGTCTACTGCGAATCCTCCAACCCGAGCTGGTCATGGTTCGCCGGGAACGCGGTGGCCACGGCGGTGTTCACCTTCGACGGCGGAGCCACCTTCTCCTACACCGGCACCTGGTGCGGGCCGTTCCCGGAGACGTCCTGGAACGGGGTGTGGAATCTTGGTGCGGCCAGCGGGGGAGTGCGCTGGGACGGCGATCACCCCCCGACGGCGTACGGTCCGGACGGTGCATCGCTGCCCGTTCCCGAGCGCGAAGTGCCCGAGGAGATCGCCGGGTCACTGGCCGAGTTCGTCACCTGTGTGCGCACGGGGACCGAGCCGGCGACGGCGGCCCGCAGGAACGTGGTCAGCATCGCCATGGTCGAGGCTGCCGTACGGTCCTCGGCCGAGGGGCGCGTGGTGACCATCGCCGAGGTGATGCAGCGGGCGCGGGAGGCCGTCGGAGCGCACTGATTCGACAGACAGGGGGCGTTGCCGGGCCGGTCGTGCCCGGCTACGGTGCGTGGAGGGACGAGGACCTGGGGGACGCATGATTGCCACGTACGACTTGGCGTACACGCTGGTGTTGCTCCTGCCACTGGTGCTGATGGTGGTGGCGCTGGTCAGTGCCGTCCGTCATCCGGGGCTGCGAGGTCTGCTCCAGGTGGCATGGTTCGCGCTGATCGTGCTGGCGCCGGTGGTCGGGCCGGTCCTGTGGTTCGTGGCCGGGCGGAAGACTGAGGCCACTCACCAGTAGGCTGGGAGCCATCATGACGACTCCCGTTTCCGGCGCCGATGTGCGCGTCCGCTTCTGTCCCTCGCCCACCGGTACCCCGCACGTCGGGCTGATCCGCACGGCCCTGTTCAACTGGGCGCAGGCCCGCCACCACGGTGGCACGTTCGTGTTCCGGATCGAGGACACCGACGCCGCTCGCGACAGCCAGGAGAGCTACGAGCAGCTCCTGGACGCGCTGCGCTGGCTCGGCCTGGACTGGGACGAGGGCGTTGAGGCCGGCGGACCGGACGGACCGTACCGGCAGTCCGAGCGTGCGGCGATCTACGCCGACGTCGCCGACAAGCTGCTCAGCTCCGGGTATGCGTACGAGTCGTTCTCCACCCCGGAGGAGATCGAGGCACGCCACCGCGCGGCCGGGCGCGACCCCAAGCTCGGCTACGACGGTTTCGACCGCGACCTGTCCGAGGAGGAGAAGGCCGCGTTCCGGGCCGAGGGCCGCACCCCCGTGCTGCGGCTGCGGATGCCCGCCGAGGACATCACCTTCACCGACCTCGTGCGGGGCGAGGTGACCTTCGCCGCCGGCTCGGTGCCGGACTTCGTGATCGTGCGCGGCAACGGCCAGCCGCTCTACACCCTCACCAACCCGCTCGACGACGCGTTGATGCGGATCACGCACGTGCTGCGCGGGGAGGACCTGCTCTCCTCCACCCCGCGGCAGATCGCCCTGCACCGGGCCCTGACCGAGCTCGGGATCGCCGAGGGAGTGCCCTCCTACGGGCACCTGCCGATGGTGACCGGGGAGGGGAACAAGAAGCTCTCCAAGCGGGCGCCCGAGTCGAACCTCTTCCTGCACCGCGAGCGCGGCTTCATCCCGGAGGGGCTGCTCAACTACCTGGCACTGCTCGGCTGGAGCATCTCCCCGGACAACGACATCTTCACCCAGGACGAGCTGGTCGCCGCCTTCGACGTGACCGATGTGAACCCGAACCCCGCGCGCTTCGACCAGAAGAAGGCGGAGGCGATCAACGCCGCCCACCTGCGGCTGCTTCCTGCTGAGGACTTCCGCGCCCGGTTGGTGCCGTACCTGCACCAGGCCGGAGTGGTCCCCGCAGGCACGTACGAGGAACTGACGGCGGAGCAGCAGCGGCTGCTCGAGCTCGCTACGCCACTGGTCCAGGAGCGGATGACGTTGCTCGGCGAGGCACCCGGGATGCTCGGGTTCCTGTTCGTGGCCGACGACGATCTCGTCGTGGACGAGGAGGCGCGTGCGGCGCTGCGCGCGGAGGCCGCCGACGTGCTCGATCGGTCCATCGAGGTGCTCGAGGGTCTGGACGACCTGAGCCCCGAGCCGCAGCAGGCGGCCCTCAAGGCCGTGCTGGTGGAGGAGCTGGGCATCAAACCACGGTTCGCGTTCGCCCCGCTGCGGGTGGCGATCACCGGACGGCGGGTCTCACCTCCGCTGTTCGAGTCCATCGAGATCCTCGGCAAGGACTCCGCGCTCACCCGGTTGCGGGCGCTGCGGGCCAGCTTGTAGCCAGCCCGCGCGATGGGGTCTCGATCGGCGTACCGTGAGGGGTACGTCGATCGAGGAGGATCTGACATGCCTGTTCCCCTGCCCTCCGCTGGCCGTGCCCGTCGTGGCGCCGCCGTCGCAGCCCTCGCTCTCGGACTGACCGCCGTGGCCGCACCCGCCGGCGCGGCACCGAACTTCGTTCCTCTCAACGTCGGTCAGGAGACGACCGGTTCGAACACGGGGGCGAGCGGATCGTTCACCTACACCATCGAGGGCGATCAGCTCTGCTTCACGCTCAGCGCCCGGAACCTCTCGGTGTCGGCTGCCGCCGCCCACATCCACGTCGCTCCCCGCAATGCCGCCGGTCCTGTGGTGGTCCCGCTCAGCGTCGGGGACGGGACGTCGTTCAGTGTCTCGGACTGTGTCACCGCCGATGCCGAGGTGCTCGGCGCTATCGATGACAACCCCAGGTCCTACTACGTGAACGTCCACACGCCGACGTTCCCGGGTGGGGAGATCCGGGGGCAGCTCACGCACTGAGGGTCAGCGGCGATCCCCGGGCCGGGCCACGCGCCGACCGCCCGCTGGCGGCCGGCGCGAAGCCCTGGCCATGTCTCACTCGATCGAGACGGTGGAGAAGTAGGGCCGGTTGTTCGGAGGTAGCTCCAGTCCACGCACCTGCGAGCCGTAGGCCAGGTTGTTCTGGATGTCCGCCGGGAAGATGCCCGGGGCCTCCTCCCACATGATCTCGTTCGCCTGGTCGTAGAGTTCGCTCCGCTCGTCCGGGTCCAGCGATGCACGTGCCTGGGCGAGCAGGTCGTCGAGTTCCGGATTGCAGTAGCCGAGGCGATCGGCCTCGCACGTGTACAGGCGGTTCAGCGTGAAGTCTGCGTCACCAGTGGCGGTGGTGTTGGTCTGCAGGTTCAGGTCCCAGTTCATCGACCCGAAGTCCTCCAGCCAGCTGGCGCGTTCCTTCTCGAGAGGTTCCACGTCGATGCCCACCTCGGCCCACGCCGAGATGAAGGCTTGGCCGAGCGAGCGGATGTTCGGACCACCTTCTCGCGGCCACTGCATCGAGGTCTCGAAGCCATCCGGGAATCCGGCGTCCGCGAGCAGCTCCCGGGCCCGCTCGGGGTCGTGCTCGTACAGTCCGTTGTCGGCCGCACCGAACGCGGCTTGCGGGATCGGTGCTGTTGCCGCCGTGGCGCCCTCGCCGTAGAGGTCGGAGACGATGCCCTCGACGTCGACCGCGTGCCACATCGCCTGGCGGACGCGCTGATCGTCGAACGGTTCCTCGTTGTGGTTGAACCAGATGAAGTAATAGAGATAGCCGGCGTCCTGGATGAACTCGACTCCGTCCTGATCCTGAACGCCAGCGACCTGGTCGGGCGGGATCGACGAGATCACATCGACCTCACCGGTTCCCAACGCGGTGATCCTGGCGGCGACCTCAGGCATGCTCACCATCTCGAGCGTGTCGAGCTGGGCGGCCTCGCCCCAGTAGTCGTCGTTGCGTGAATAGGTCACGTGATCGTCGGCGACATAGTCGTCGACGATGAACGGGCCGGTGCCCACAGGGGCCCGCCAGTAGGAGTCCTCGCCCATGGCACCGGCCTGGCCGATGAAGACCAGCGACATCGATGCGAGGAGGGTTCCGAGCGGTTCGCTCGTGACGATGGAGAACGTGTGGTCGTCGTCCGCGCGTGTCTCGGTGACCGCGGCGAACAGCGGCGCGAGTGCCTTGTCGAGCTCGATCAGCCGGTCCAGGGACGCCTTCGCATCCTCGGCCGTGAACGGCGTGCCGTCGCTGAACGTCACGTCGTCGCGCAGCTGGAAGGTCAGTGTGAGCTCATCGTCGGAGTACTCCCATGACTCCGCGAGTAATGGTTGTGCCTCACCGTCGTTGTAGGTGACGAGTGTCTCGAGTGTCTGCTGAGCGGCGACCTGGGTGCCTTCCTCAGCCGGGAAGTTGTGCGGATCCAGGGACACGGGAAAGAACGCAGGGACGTAGGTGAGCTCCTGCGGAGCCGTCTCGCCGTCACCTCCCTCGGTGGTCGTCGTACAGCCGACAACGGTGAGTGCCGTGGCCAGCACGGCCGCGGCGACACCGCCGTGACGTCTGGTGATACCCATCTTGCATCTCCTTCGATCAGACTCGGGACCAGCGCTGTGCGTTCAGTCCCGGGTGAGGGTGAGCGTGGCGGCCACCGGGTAGTGGTCGCTGGGGGCGACGCCTCGGTGGAAGAACTCGACCACCTCGGCGGCACGTGCACGGACAGGGCCGCGCAGAAAGATCCAGTCGATCGCCTTCCTCGGCGAGGCGAGCGGGGACAGGCGGGTGCCGACTGACTCCTCGAAGCCACTGGGAACGACGGGATGCGTGACCGGTGAGTGCCGGCCCAACGCGGTGAACGAGTCGAGGAAACCGTTGTTGCCGAACTCCCAGTTCGGTGGGCCGATGTCGTTGATGTCGACGGCGAACAGACACGCGGCCCCATCCGCGAGCTCGGCGAGCCGGCGCGCGATGGCGGCCGCTTGCGGCGTTCGCTGGTTGGTGCCCGTCTCCTGCTCCTTGGGATGGCCCGACCACGTCAGGTGGGCCACACTGAACAGGATCGGTCCGTCGGCGGTGGCCAGGCGCACCCAGAACAGCCGGGCGTCCGGCGCGAGGATTCCGACGTCGTCCGCGCCGTGCTCGACATACTCGAACAGATCACGACGCCACCAGAGACAGCTCTGCGTCGCCCATCCCGGAAACTCGTCGTTGACCCGGGAATGCTCGGGCATGGCGTCATCGATCAGGTCCCGCGACCACGGCCGCTGTTCCTGGGTCGCCAACAGATCGGGTTGCCGGTGGCGATACATCGCGTCCAGCGGCGCTCGACGCTGCTCGGCGACGTGATCACCCCAGAGGTTGTGCGTCTGGGCGACGAAGGTGGTGGAGGTCAGGGGCATCGGGTCTCCTGGTCTGTGGTGGTGCTCGGTGCCGACCGGGTGCCGACGGTCTGCTGGTTGAAGGCGAGGAGTCGTCCCGGGTTCCAGGCAAGGGTGGTGACCGAGCAGTTGTCCGGTGAACCGATCGGGTAATGGCCGGGCGCGGGCAAACTCAGGGCAGCGGCGGTGGCGACCCGGATCGGACCGCCGTGGGTGAACACCACGAGGGTGGCTCCCGGCGGGTGCGACGCGGTGATCTCGTCCAGTGCTGCGACCACCCGCCGGCGCAGTTCGGCGAAGGTCTCTCCGCCACCACGGCGCACGTCCGCGCCGCTCGCCGCGGCGGCGACGGACGCCGGTTCTGCAGACGCGATCTCCTCGAAGGTCCGGCCCGCCCAGGATCCGACGTCGATCTCCCGCAGCCGCGCGTCGACCAGCGGATTGTGCCCCGTCGCCGTCAGGAACGGGGCCGCCGTATCCCGTACCCGGGGCAGGTCACTGTGTGCGACGCCGTCGACGTGCGGGAACGATGCACGCAGCCACGCGGCGGCGCGGTGGGCTTGCTCGTGACCCAGGTCGGTGAGCCCGGAATCGGCTTGCCCCTGGTACTTGCCCTCGGCGTTCCACACGGCCTCGCCGTGTCGGACCAGATGGATCGTCGTCATCGCGTACTGCCCTCCAGCCAGGGGCGCACCACGGGTACCGCGGCCAGCAGGGCCTTGGTGTAGTCGTGCTGCGGATGGGCGAACAGGTCCTCGGTGGGCGCGTGCTCCACGACCGATCCGTGATTCATCACGATGACGTCGTCGCTGATGTGCCGGACGACGGAGAGATCGTGGGCGATGAACAGGTAGGTGAGGCCGAACTCCTGCTGCAGGTCGTCGAGGAGGTTGAGCACCTGGGCCTGGACGGAGACGTCGAGTGCGGAGACCGCCTCGTCGCAGACGATGAGCTGGGGCTTGACGGCGAGCGCCCGGGCGATGCCGATGCGCTGGCGCTGGCCACCGGAGAACTGGTGCGGGTAGCGGTCGGCGTACTGTGCGTCGAGGCCCACGACATCGAGGAGCCGCACCACCTCGGCGTCCCACTCGTCCTCGGCGAGGAGGTCGGGATGGATCCGCCAGGCCTCGGACAGGATCTGCCGCACGGTGAGGCGAGGATTGAGCGCCGTGTACGGGTCCTGGAAGACCATCTGGATGTCGCGCCGCAGCGGCCGCATCTGTGCTGCGGACAGCCGGACGAGATCCCGGCCCTGGAACTCGATCGATCCCGATTCGGCGCGTTCGAGGCCGACGATGGTGCGTGCGAGCGTGGACTTGCCGGAGCCGGACTCGCCCACGAGGCCCACCGTCTGTCCGCGCTCCACATCGAAGGTCACCCCGTCGACGGCGCGCACCTCACCGACCTTGCGTCGTAGCAGTGCCGACCGGATCGGGTAGGTGGTGACCAGGTCGCGGACGCGCAGCAGGGGTTCAGCCATGCTGGAGCACCTCCTCGGTGAAGTGGCATGAGGCGGCCTGATCCGACGCCCAACCCGTGGGATGGCGCAGTTCGGGCCGCTCGTCACGGCAGCGTTCCTGCGCGTAGGGGCACCGCGGATGGAATCGGCACCCCTGCGGGAACGCGAGCGGGTTCGGTGGCGCTCCCGTGATGGAGCGGAGCTTCCCTCCGCCCTGGTCGGCCTGCGGGATCGAGGCGAGCAGTCCCTCGGTGTACGGGTGTGCGGAGTTGTCATAGACGTCACGGATCCGCCCCTCCTCGGCGACCCGTCCGGCGTAGAGCACCACGGCGCGCGAGGCCGCATCAGCGACCACACCGAGATCGTGCGTGATCAACAAGATCGCCATCCCGTGCTCGGCCTGCAGGTCGCTCAAGAGCTGCATGATCTGTGCCTGCACGGTCACATCGAGGGCGGTGGTGGGTTCGTCGGCGATGAGGAGGTCCGGATCGAGGGCGAGTGCCATCGCGATCATGATGCGTTGGCGCTGACCACCCGAGAACTGGTGCGGATAGTGGTGCATCCGGCGCTCGGCGTCGGGGATGCCGACGCGCCTGAGCAGCTCCAGGGCACGCCGCATCGCATCCTGTTGGCGCATTCCGAGGCGCCGCCGGAGCGGTTCGGCGACCTGGGCGCCGATGCGGAAGACCGGATTCAACGAGCTCAGCGGATCCTGGAAGATCATCGCGATGCGGGTACCGCACAGGGCGCGGACCTTCTCCGGTGACATCGCGGTGAGCTCGTCGCCATCGAAGGTGATCCGACCGCTCGTGATCCGACCAGCGGGCCGCGGGAGCAGACCCATGATCGCTTGGGCCGTGACCGACTTGCCGCTGCCCGACTCGCCCAGCAGGGCCACGGTCTCACCCCGAGCGATATCGAAGGTGATCGCGTCGAGCGGGCGGACGGACCCGGCCCGCGTGGAGAACTCGACGGTGAGACCGTCCACGGCCAACAGCGGTGATGCCGACTCGGCGTTGCCCATCACAGGCTCCTCATCTTCGGGTCGTAGCGGTCCCGCATCGCATCACCCAGCACCCCGCAGGTGAGGACCAGAGTCGCGAGGGCGACACCGGGGAGTGTGGAGATCCACCAGGCGTCGCCGAGGTACGAGCGGCCGTTCGCGATCGTGGTGCCCCAGCTCGGCACACCGGTCGGTACGCCGAGTCCGAGGAAGGACAGTGACGCCTCCGCGAGGATGACCTGCCCGAGCTCGACGGTGGCCACGACCAGGATCGGCGCGAGGCACGCCGGGAAGATGGTGCGCAGAACGAGGTGCAGATGCCGGGCACCGAGGGTGCGCGCCGCGTCGACGTACTCACGATTCTTCACGGTCAGCACTTGCCCCCGGGTGACGCGTGCGAAGGTCACCCAGTTCGTGATCGCGAGGACGACGATGACGTTCACGACGCTGGGGCCGACAACCGCTGCGATCAGGATGGCGAGCAGGATCGACGGGAAGGAGAGCTGGATATCGGCTAACCGCATCAGCACCGAATCGAGCCAGCCGCCGCGATACCCGGCCAGGAGCCCGATGGTGACGCCGATGAAGCCGGCCAGCGCCAGGGTGCCGGCGCCCACAGTGATCGAGACGCGTGCGCCGAGCATCATCTGAGCCAGGATGTCCTGGCCCACCTGGTCGGTACCGAACAGTGCGACAGTCCCCTGGGAGGTGGTGCTTCCTGGAGGGAGGAGCCGATCCTCGGTGAACGTGCGCACGGGGTCGTACTGCATCAGCAGCGGCCCGATCAGCGCGATGAGGACATAGCAGGCGATCACGATCAGGCATCCGATGATGCGTTTGCGGCCCACCGTGTTCGATCGGCCACGGCGCGTGGCGGCACCGGATGCTGCAGGGGCAACCTGGGCTTCAGTGGTTCGCACGGTCATCGGGACACCAACCTCACTCGTGGATCGAGGTAGCCGTAGAGCACATCGACCACCAGGTTCGCCACCACGAACCCGGCTGCGATGACCAGGACGGACGCCTGCACCACGTTGTAGTCACGCTGGCCGATCGACTCGATGAGCAGGCGGCCGATGCCAGGCCAGCTGAACACCATCTCCACGATCACCGATCCGGCGAGCAGCCCGCCGAACTGCAACCCGACGATCGTGACGATGGGAATCAGAGCATTGCGGATCGCGTGCGGGAAGATCACGACCCGCTCGCTCAACCCCTTGGCTCGTGCCGTCTGGATGTATCCCTCGTGGATCACCTCGAGCAGTCCGCTCCTGGTCATCCGGATCAGGATCGCGAGCATCGGCATCGCCAGGGTGATGGCGGGCAGGACCATGTGTGCGGGTGAACCGGTGCCACCGCTCGGGAGGACTCCCAGCCCACGGGCGAAGATCAGGATGAACACGATGCCGATCCAGAACGAGGGCAGCGACTGAGCCAACAAGGAGCCGACCGAGATGATCCGGTCGCTGAGCCGATTGACTCGCAGGGCAGCGAGCACGCCCAGCAGGATGCCGATCACAAGCGCAATGACCATCGCCACCAGGGCGAGTTCCAAGGTGGCGGGGAGTCGCTCCATCACCAAGCCGAAGGAATCGCGCTGCTGCCGGTAGGAGTCTCCGAAATCGAGGCGGAGCAGATCGCCCAGGTACGTCCCGTACTGGGTGATGAGCGGGTCGTTCAGGCCCATCTCGTCACGGAGAGCGTCGACTTCCGCCTCGGTGGCGTCGGATCCCAGGATCAGGCGTGCCGGGTCCGAGGGGACGAGTCGAAGCACTACGAAGATGATCGAGACGGCGCCCCACAGGATGAAGACCGAGAACATGAGTCGTCGGGCCAGGTAGGCGCCCATCACTCGTCCTCGAGCGGGCAGATCGGCATGAGCGTCATGTGTTCTTCCTCGAGCACCCTTCGTGTGTGTTGCTCACCAACATTAGCGTTCATGCAGTCTTGCAGGGCGAAGGGATGCGGTCAACAGTGAGTTGAGAGCAGTTCATGGCGAAGGTTGTGCGCATGGAACATTAACGCTAATGTGCCGATACCGGCGGACGCCGGCGACCCTACGCCTGTACGGCAAGCAAGGAGTGAATGGTGACCTCGGTCGATACCGACTCGCTGCGCGCGGCGATGCGCGATGCGATCCGCGCCAGCGATGTCCGTCTGTCGAAGTACAACCCGCTGCCCCGCATCCTCGCCCTCGATGACTTCAATGAGGGCACCAACGGATGGACCGAACTGATCGGCAACTTCAATGGCCGGGGCGACCTGGACACGGTCGACGCGCATATGCGCGACTTCCGCACGCCACAGTTGTCGAACGCGACGTTCTTCGACACCGGTACCCACGGTGCGATGACGGGCACCTACTCGCTCAAGCTCGCCACACGTCCGTACCCGGGGCACACGGCGACCGCGATTCGGCGCCTCACCATGGCCGGTCGCGGCTTGGTGCAGATCGAGGCCTACCTGACCTACAAGGCGGAGGCTCAGCTGGGCGGCGATGAGGAGCGTGACCGGTACGGCGAGGTCGCCTGGGACGGCAACCTGCATCCGTCCGAGGCGCAGTTCGGCGCCTTCACGGTGGCGACCGACCTCTGCGGCGATGGGGGGACGAGGTATCACACGGTCGCTCGGTTCCAGAACACCGATGCCGACGGCAACCTCGTGCGTCGTCTGTCCTACCCGGTCGTCCCGGAGCCCACGCCGAAGGAGCACCTCGAGGGGAAGTTCGCGCTGCCCTACGCCGCCGACTTCACCGCCCCCGATCCGAGCGACTGGCGCTATATCGGTGATCCGATGGAGATGTGTTTCAACGAGGTTCCGACCAAGGTCAACTGGCACTACGTGCGGTGGCTCGTCGACACCGAGAAGCGTTGCAACGTCGAGTTCCAGCTGAACGACCGGCTCATCGACATGAGCGACGTTCCCGTCCCTGTCTACGACGAGCCGTACGAGTCCCTGGATAACTTGCTGAACTTCTACTTCTCGGTCCGGACCCTCTCCGGTGTCCGCAACTTCCTGTTCCTCGACTCTGTCGTCATCTCAGCCGATTGGTGATCTCTGATGTTGCAATCCCAGACCGCGATTCTCGAGCGGAACACGACCTTCTCCGGCGACTTCGCCACCGAGCCCTTCGAGACGGGATGGACGCGAGAGGCACGCTGGTTCTTCCAGATCCTGTCCACCGAGGGGGAGCCCCAGGTGGACCTCACCACCCAGGTGTCTCCGGACGGGCTCACCTGGGTCGATCTCGACGATCCGCGGCAGGCGTCCGGCGAGCTGACCACCTGGCCGGTCCGCGAATACGGCCATTGGCTGCGCATTCGCGGCACAATGACCGGGGGCTCGGTGAAGGTGCGGATCTACCTGGCCCTGAAGAGTTGACGTAGCCGCCGAGGCTCGCCTCGCGTGAGCCGTGATACTGAATCGGACGTGCTCAGTGGACGATGACGAGATCAGAACGGGTGCGCCGCGCAGGCGGCGCACCCTACGAGACGTGGCCGACGCCGTCGGAGTATCGGTCAACACGGTCTCGCGGGCGCTCCGCGGCGAGTCCGGCGTGAGCGCAGAATCGCGCGAGACGATCCGACGTGCCGCCGAGCAGCTCGGCTATGTGCCCAACGTGCATGCTCGCTCGCTCGTCCTCGGTGGCCCGCGCACCATCGGTCTGGTCATCACGAACGTCTCGAACCCGTTCTACGCCGAGCTCATCAGCGCGATCGAGCAACGCGCGGCCGACGAGGGCTATCACATCGTCCTGTTCCTCAGCGAGGAGTCGACCGCCCGGGAACAGGCTGCCGCCGAGAATGTGATCCGGTCCGGGCTGGACGGCGTCATCGTGGTCCCGGTGCAGGGGGAGACGAACCCCTGGCAGGCGGTCGAGCGTGCAGGGATCCCGCTCGTCGTGGTCAATCGGCGCCTGGACGATCTCGACGTCGATACCGTGGCCACCGACAACCATGCGGGTGCGTATGCGGCGACCTCCCATGTGATCGCGCAAGGGGCGCGGTCGATCGTGATGCTCGAGGAAGACCTGCCCATCACCACGATCGATCAACGCATCCAGGGGTTCCGGGATGCTCTCGAGGACGCCTCGCTCCCGCTCGACGAACGCCAGGTGCTCATGGTGCCGACTCGGCGCAGTGATCGCGCTGCTCTCCCGTGGCAGGCCGGGGACGCCTATCGCGTGACCGTCGACCTGCTCGCGCGTGGCCACCGGCCGGACGGGTGTGTCGTGGGCAACGACTACTTCGCCTTGGGGCTCTACCGCGCCCTCCGCGAACGGGGTCTGCGATGCCCGGAGGACACGCTGGTGGTCGGGTTCGGGGACTACCCGTTCGCGGAGTTCTTGGAGCCGCCGTTGTCGACGGTGCGGCTGCCTGCTGGAGAGGTCGGTCGCGCCGCGGTCGACCGGCTGCTGCACCGGGTGAACGGTGCTGAGCCCAGGTCACGTGAGGTCACGCTGGTGCCGCCGGAGCTGGTCACCCGGAGATCGACCGGATCCTGACGCCGATCGACCAACGGCCGTCTCAGCGACGGATCTCGAACGAGGAGAGACCCTGCGGGTCCTCCTCGGTGATCTGGGTGCCGGTCACCTCGGCGTTTCGTGGCCCGGTGGCCAGCCAGTCGAGCAGGCTCCCGACGGCGTCCGGTGCGCCTTCCACCCACGCCTGTACTGCGCCGTCGGGAAGGTTGCGCACCCACCCGGCCACGCCCAGCCGTTCGGCGGTCCGGGAGCAGTGCATCCGGTACCCGACACCCTGGACGTGCCCGGCGACGTGCACGCGCCGGGCAATGCGATCGGTCGACGGGCGACGGCTCGAGGGCAGGTCCTCCGGCTCGAGCGTGTCCGGCTCGAGCGGCATCCCGGCGGTGCGATCGGCGTCCAGGCGGGACTGCGCCCGTTCCCAGCGCTTGCCGAGCACGCGGTCGTGCTCGACGCCGTACCACTGTGTGCCACCTGGCCGGGTGGTGTACTCGCCGAAGCAGATCCCGTCCGCCGTCTCGTAGAGGTCCACCCGGATGAATGGCACCTTGGCCGCCTTGGAGAGCGTGCGGGCGGCCTGCACGACCTCCTCGAAAGCCTCGGGAAGTGCCAAAGTCGGGTCGATCGTCCGGGAGGGGTCGATGGCTCCCAGGTCAGTCCCGTCGGCGTCGACGAACTTGGACACGACCGAGGAGTTGTCCGCGTGGCGGCCCACGGCGCGCAGGTGCACGTGCCCGATCTCGCCGTAGAAGGCGTAGACCTTGATGTCGGGCGGGACCTCGCCGTCCTCGCGTCCGTGCAAGTACTGTTCCGCGAAATAGGGCGCTGGTGCGCGGCGGGCCTCCTTGGCCTCCCGGAGCCTGTCGAGCACCTGCTCGGCCGTCACGGGCTCAGCGATGCCGGCGATCTGGTACCGGTCCCCGGCGCGTACAATCGGGAAGACGCCCTTGGAGTTCGACCCGCGGTCGGACTTGAGCACGAACTCCTCCGGCAGCGCGGCCAGATCGATCTCCTCGATGGAGTTCCAGATGCCATAGATCGCGGGAACCCGGACCCCGGCGGCACGGGCGATCGACTGCGAGTACAGCTTCCCGGCCAGGGAGATCCGTAGCGGCGCCGGCCCGTCCTTGCGCCGCACCACGGCGATGCGGCGCTCCGACTCGAGCATGTACTGGAAGGACGGGCCGCCCGCGGCCTCCGGGAGCCCTTTCGGTCCGGTCCGCGGTGCACCCACGCCGTCGCGACGAGGCTCTTCCTCCGCGCGGGCGCGCCACTCGGCGAGTTCCGCCGACAACGCTTCCAGCCTCGCCTTCTGCGTCCGGTTCGTCGCCCGGAGCTCACGGATCCGTTCGTCACGCCACCGCAACGGCGGAAGTTGTCGAATGAGCTGACGCACGCACACCCTCCCGTTGTTCCCCACCACACTCCTCCGGCGGTACCGCCGGTCCGAGGTCAGCGTAGCGGCGGGTCAGGCGAACCGGTGCGGTCGGAACGGCTCCAGCTCGTCGCGTCGAGTGCCGGCCAGGATCTCCTCGGCGAGTAGTTCGCCGAGGATGAGTCCCAGCGTCGCACCGCTGTGCGTGAAGGCGACGTGGTACCCGCGCACGTCGTCGAGCTCACCGACGACGGGGCGCTCATCGCCCGGGATGGGCTTGAGGCCGACGCCGTGGGAGCGCACGCGCAACTCCGGGTTCCCCGCGAGGACGCGCGTAGCGTCGGCGAGGAGTGTGGTGACGGCATCGTCGGGGACGGTGAAGCTCCCGTCAGGGTGGGCGACGGCGGCGGCGTTCCCCGCGGCCGAGTCCATCACCAGCGAACCGTCCGGCGCCGGGCGCAGCGCCACCCGTGCCGTGTTCAGCACGGCAGCAAGCTCGGTCTCGACCGGCTCGGTGCGAACCAGGGCGGCGACACTGGTGGCGTCCGGGATCCTGACACCGGCCTCGGCGAGCATCGACGGCACGCGCGCACCCGTGGCCAGCACCGCCGCATCCACCTCGATGGTGGATCCGTCCGCCAGGCGCACCCCGGTGACGTGGTCCCCGTCGTGAGCGATCGCCGCCGGACCGACCTCGGTCCGGATCTCGCCCCCGGCTCGCTCCATTTCGCCAGCGAGCGTCTCGACCAGGTCCGGCACGTGGACCCACCCCTCGGTCGGGTTGTAGACCGCGCCGGTGTCCGGGACCGACGTCGGATCGACGCCCGGAACACGTGCAGCGACGTCCGCGTGGTCGAACCATTCGGCCGGGTACTCGGCATCGAGCATGTGCTCGTAGGCCGCGATCAGGCCGTCGTGCTGGTCCGGTGGACGCCAGGCGAGACCGCCCGCGAAAGTGATGGCCTCCCGGGTCGCCGGATCCGCTGCCCGTCGCCGGTACCTGTCGATGCCGAGCAGGCGCAACCGGTGATAGTCGGGTGCGATGCGACCGAAGGAGTTCAGCCAGGAGAGGGTCCGGCCCGAGGCCTCGCTGCACAGTCCGCGCTCGGTCAGCAGCGTCACCGTGGCACCGCGCCGCGCGAGTTCAGCGGCTGTGGCCGCACCGAGGATACCGCCCCCGACGACGGCCACCCGGGCGCTCATCCGACGACCTTGCGGTAGGCAATCTTCTCCGCGACGAGCCCGTCAGTGAACCGGTAGAAGTCCGCGCCGTGCACCACGGCCGTCGTGCCGTCGGGTTCGGTGCGTTCGGAAGTCCATTCGGAGAAACCGCGGTCGCCGAGCAGGAACCGATCCCCATAGATGTGCCTCGATCGCCGGCTCGGGTCACGCCACATCTCTTCCAGTGCGGCGCGGATCGTCTCCCGCCCGACATGTCGAACACCCCATGGCTCCGGGCCGAACGATGCCTCGTACACACCGTCCGGAGTCATCATGGACACGATGCCCTCGATATCGCACTCGCTCCAGGCGCGTTGATAGCGCGCGAAGAAGGAGTCCTCAACCTGAGGTCGCTCTATCGGATCGGATGTGCTGACCATCCTCGTGCCCTCCCGAGTGTCGAACCTTGGCGGTGTGCCGACGATCGTAGCCATCCCGTGAGGGCAATTGTCAACAATTTCGGCGAACTCTTGTCAACAATCTTCTCTCTCGCTACCGTTGCAATTGCAGTGAAACTGCGTGACGCAGAGTCGCGTTGGAATATCGTCGACAATCGACGATGGGCACATCCGGGTGCGTGCGCGGCGCGTGCCGACATGACGGGCGGAGGCTGGGCATGGTGCAACATCGATGGTGGATCGGCGGTGCGCTGGTGGGTGCCCTCGGGCTCACCGGGTGCGGTTTCTCCGGAGGTTCGACCGACACCGACGGCGAGACCGGCGGTGAAGGCGACGCCGAGAGAGCGACGATCGGCTACGTGGAGGCGTTCTCGCCGAGCTCCGGTTTCGCGATCGGCAGTGACGATGCGTTCATCCTGACCAGGATCGGCTGTCTGGAGACCCTCTTGCGGTACACCCCGGACGGTGAGGTGGTGCCGGAGATCGCAACCGAGTGGGTCCAGAGCGAACCGACCACCTGGGAGTTCACGGTGCGCGAGGCCAGCTTCCAGGACGGCAGCGCCGTGACGGCTGAAGCTGTGGTGACTGCGCTCCAGGATGTGATCGACAGTGACACACCGCCCAGGTCGTTCAACCACGAGACGATCGCCGGCATCGAGGCGGCGGACGAGGCGACAGTGCGGATCTCGACCCCGGAGCCGGACCCGCTTCTCCCGCTTCGAGTGACAAGCCCGACCACCGGGATACTGGCACCGTCCGCGTACGGGGGTGAGCAGGTGGACCCGGTCGGCACGTGCACCGGGCCGTTCGAGATCACCGACATCGCCTCGGGTGTGTCCATCTCGTTGGAGGCCTACGACGACTACTGGGGTGGGACACCAGGGCTGGATGGGGTGGAGGTCCAGCACATCAGCGACGGTGAGGCACGCGTCACGCAGCTGCGCACCGGGGAGACCGATATCTCCGCGAACCTGCCGGCAGTGGCAATGACCCAGCTCGAGGGCGACGAGAGCATCGTCGCGGAGCCGTTCGAGCTGCCCCGCACCACCGGCATGCTGTTCAACCTGGACCAGGAACCGTTCGACGAGGAGGTGGTGCGCGATGCCATCAGGACGGCCCTCGACCTCGACGAGATCGTCGATGCCGTGTACGAGGGGTTCGCTGCCCCCGCGGTGGGTCCGTTCGCTTCGTCCGCGCCGTGGGCACCGGAGGCCGCCGCACCGGTCGAGTCCGACCCGGATGCGGCCGTGGCCATGCTCTCCGGCGCCGGCATCGACCCGGCCTCGATCGACTTCGAGCTGATCGCCTACACCGACCAGGTCGCCTTCGCCGATCTCTCCCAAGTAATCCAGGCCCAGCTGGCCGAGATCGGGATCACCGTGACGATCCGGTCCGGAGCCTACGCGTCCGTCGAGCAGGACCTGCTCGACGGCAATTACGACGCCACCCTGCTCTCCCGCAGCACGCTGACCGATGTGCCCGACCCGGGCGGCTTCCTCAGCTCGGACTACGGTTGCGACGGAGGGTACAACCTCTCCAACCACTGTGACCCGGACGTCGAGGCCGTGCTTCAAGAAGCGCTGGCCACGTCTGACGATGACACCCGCTACGGGCTCTATGCGGAGATGGCCTCGATGTTGCAAGAACGCGCCGTGACTGCGTTCCTCGTGCACGAGTACAACACCTACGGCGTCTCGGCTGACATCGCCGGGTATGTCGACGATCCCCTCGGCCAGCGCGTGATCACGACGGACCTGACGATGGAGGCACCATGAGCACCCGACCTCGCTACCTCACCTTTGACTGCTACGGGACCCTGACGGCGTTCGGGATGTCCGCCGCAACGCGCGAGATCTTCGCCGGCCGCGTGCCCGGAGAGCAGATGGAAGAGTTTCTCGAGTGGTTCAGCGTGTACCGCGGGGACGAGGTGATGGGGGACTGGCGGCCGTACCGGGAGATCATCACCCGTGCCCTTGTCCGGGCGGCGCGTCGGGTCGGGGTCGAGGCCACCGACACCGACGCCGACCAGATCTACGAACAGGTGCCGACCTGGGGACCGCATCCGGACGTGCCGGACGGGCTGGTCACACTCGCCGAGCAGTACCGGCTGGTCATCCTCACGAACGCCGCTGATGAACAGATCAGCGGCAACGTGGGCCAGCTCGGCGCTCCCTTCCACGCGGTCATCACCGCGGAGCAGGCCCGCGCGTACAAACCACGGCTCCAGGCGTTCGAGCACATGCTCACGGAGCTGGACTGTGCTCCGTCGGAGGTGGTGCACGTCTCGGCCAGCCCGCGCTACGACCTGCAGCCGGCCACCGACCTGGGCATCACCCAGACCGTCTACCTGAACCGCGGCTACGAGCCGAGCGCCCCGTACTACCACCGGTACGAGGTATCGAGCCTGACCGAGCTCGCGGAGGTGCTGGAGGGATGACCCGCATCGCGCAGATCGCCGGGGACGGGATCGGCCCGGAGGTGATGGCGGTCGCCCGTCGTGTGCTGGATGCCGCGGGTGTCACGGACCTGCAGTGGACCGAGCTGGACTGGTCCTGCGAGCGATACGCCCGGGAGGGGTCGATGATGCCTGCGGACGGCATGGACCTGCTCGCCGAGCACGAGGCCGTGCTGCTCGGGGCCGTCGGATGGCCGGGGGTGCCCGACCACATCTCCCTGTGGGGCCTGCTGATCCCGATCCGGCGGGCCTTCGATCAGTACGTGAACCTGCGCCCGATGCGTACCTTCGACGGCGTTCCCACCCCGGTGCGGGCAGATCTCGCCGAGGGTGTCGACATCGTGGTGGTCCGGGAGAACACCGAGGGGGAGTACTCCACCCTGGGTGGACGGCACGGCAGCGGCGCCGCCGAGACGGCCCTGCAGACCGCGATCTTCACCCGCGCCGGGATCGAGCGGATCGCCCACGTCGCCGCCCGGCACGCCGCCGAGCGCGGCGGGACGCTCACGGTCGCCACCAAGTCCAACGGGATCATCCACTCCATGCCGTTCTGGGACGAGGTGGTCCGTGAGGTGGCTCAGGAGTATCCGATCGAGGTGCACTTCGAACTGATCGACGCACTCGCCGCGCACCTGGTGATGCGCCCGGCTGACTACGACGTGGTCCTCGGTAGCAACCTCTTCGGTGACATCCTCAGCGACCTCGTAGGTGGGGTGTGCGGCAGCATCGGCATCGCACCGTCGGCGAACATCGACCCCACCCGGACCCACCCGTCCATGTTCGAACCGGTGCACGGATCCGCACCGGACATCGCTGGCCAGGGCCTCGCCAACCCGGTGGGGATGGTGTGGTCGGCCGCGATGATGCTCAAGCACCTCGGCAAGGAGAAGGAGACGAACCGGATCATGGCTGCCATCACCACCACCCTGGCCGACCCGGCCACCCGCACACCCGACGTGGGCGGCCTGGCCGACACTGAGACCGTGGCGGACGCACTCGTCGACCATCTGCGCTCCACAGCACCCCACGTCGAATCGGCGGTGGCGTGATGAACGCGAGGATCGCCGTCATCGGCCTCGGCACGATGGGCAGTATGGCACTGTGGCGCCTCGCTGCGAGGGGCGCCCACGTGGAGGGGTTCGAGCAGTACGGAATCGCCCACCCACGCGGCGCTGCGGGCGGACAGACCCGGCGCTTCTCCGCGCTGAGCCAGAGCGAGGTGCAGAACACTCCGCTCGCCCTGGACGCGCTCGAGCTCTGGCGAGGCCTGGAATCGACCTCCGGACGAGACCTGCTCACGCTCACCGGTGGGCTGGTGATCGGTAGGCCCGGCACCCCGGCGCTCGAGCAGGCGCGGGAGAGCTTGACCGCCCACGGCCTCGACCGCGAGGACCTGGGCACCAAAGAACTGCGCCACCAGTACCCGCAGCATGGGTTCCGCGACGGCGAGGAGGCCGTGCGGGATACCGTCACCGGCTACGTACGCCCCGAGCTGTCCGTGATGACGGCGATCGGTGCGGCCCGCGCGCGCGGCGCCATCGTGCACGAGTACACCCCCGTGCTGGAGGTCAGTGAGCGGCACGGCGGGGGAGTGCAGGTACGGACGCACGCCGGAACTCACGAGTTCGACCACGCGATCGTCGCCCCAGGGGCGTGGGCGCGCCGAGTGCTGCCGGAGGCCGCCGAGGTGGTCCAGCCGCGCCGTGTGGTGCAGTCCTGGTACCTCCCACGCGACGTGTCGGCCTACCAGCGCGAGGTGTTCCCGGTGTTCGAGCGGGTCGGGGACGTGCGTGCCTACGGGTTCCCGACCCTGGACCAGGCCACCGTCAAGATCGGTGCCTACCTCGGCCGCGAACACCCGCCGGTGGCGGACCCGGACAACCTGGACCGCGAGATCACCACCACGATGGTCGCCCAGCTGCGGGAGATCGTCACGACCTTCTTCCCGGGGCTGCACCCCGAGCCCGTCACGCTCAGCGCGCACCAGGAGGGGTACACCCCGGACAAGCGGTGGATCATCGGCACGGCGCCTGATCAGCCGAGCGTGATCACGGCGTGTGGGTTCTCCGGTTCGGGCTTCAAGTTCGCCCCCACGATCGGGGACATCCTCGCCGACCTGGCATTGGACGGCGGCACCTCCAGGGACATCGCGCGATTCGCTCCGGACAGGTTCGTCGGGGCGCGATGATGGTGCGATGACGTTCGTCCTGCGCACGGCCGACCCCACGAATGCACGAAGCATCACCGCACGTGCCCAGATCTTCAGCGACCGCTTCGCCCGAGACCTTCCGGACGTGCCGTGCATCACCGCCCCCGATGCGGTGGACCCTACTCAGGTGCGCTACCTGCTGACCTGGGACGCGCCACCGGACCTGGATCGCTACACCGGTCTGGAGGTGCTGTTCAGCATCGGTGCGGGGGTGGACCAGCTCGACCTGGACGCGGTGCCGCCGCACGTCGCGGTGGTGCGCATGATCGAGCCCGGGCTGGTGGCCACCATGCAGGAGTACGCCACGATGGCGGTGCTGATGCTGCACCGGGAACTGCCTCGGTACCTGGAGCAGCAGCGTGCCGGACAGTGGAACAACCACCCGGTGCGGCCCGCCCGCGGACGCCGGGTGGGCGTGCTCGGTCTCGGCATGCTCGGGCAGGCGGTGCTCGCCTCACTCGCGCCGTTCGGGTTCGAGCTGGCCGGCTGGAGCCGGTCGGCCAAGCAGGTCGACGGCGTGCGCTGCCTGCATGGGGAGGCAGCCCTGCCCGGCTTCCTCGCCGAGACCGACATCCTGATCTGCCTGCTCCCGCTGGTGGAGTCGACCGCGAAGATCTTGGACGCGGACCTGTTCGCTGCGCTGCCCCGTGGCGCCGGGCTGGTGCACGTGGGTCGTGGTGGTCACTTGGACCAGGCGGCGCTGCTGGAAGCGCTCGACAGCGGGCACCTGGCCGGTGCGGTGCTGGACGTGACAGACCCGGAGCCGCTTCCCGCCGATGACCCGCTGTGGCATCACCCGCGGGTGGTGCTCACCCCGCACGTGGCCGGTGCCACGCAGGCGGAGACGGCCGCCGATGCGGTCATCGCCAACATCCGCCGGATCCAGGCGGGGGAGCGGCCGGAGGGTTTGGTGGACCGGGCTCTCGGCTACTGAGGAGCCCGGTCCGCCAGCTACCCGAACGCGGGTACCGCCACGTACTTCATGTCGAGGTACTCCGCGATGCCTTCCGGCCCGCCCTCCCGGCCGAGACCGGACTGCTTGGTCCCGCCGAACGGTGCCGCCACCGAGGAGACCAGGCCGCGGTTGATCCCGACCATGCCACTGCGCATCCGGCCGGCCATCCGGCGGGCGCGGTCCAGGCTCGCAGTGATGACGAAGCCGGCCAACCCGTGCTCGGTGTCGTTCGCCCGGGCCAGCGCCTCGGCCTCGGTGCTGAATGTGCTGATCGCCGCGACGGGTGCGAACACCTCCTCGGAGATGATCGCCGCGTCGGCGGGCACCTGGTCCAGCACCACCGGGGCCAGGTAGCAGGAGCCCTCCGGGGCCTCGGCGCGGGCCACCTCGCGGGCGCCGCGCTCCAGGGCGTCGTCGGTGAGCCGCTGTGCCTTTGCCACCGCCCGCTCGTCGATCAGCGGGCCGAGGTCGACGTCCTCGTCGAACCCGGAGCCCACGCGGGTGGCCGCCATTCGCTCACCGAGCCGGGCCGCGAAGGCGTCGGCGATGCCCTCCTGTACGAGGAACCGGTTCGCGCCCACGCAGGACTGCCCACCCATCCGCATCTTCGCGATCATCGCCTGCTCGACCGCAAGGTCGAGGTCGGCATCGTCGAAGACCACGAATGGAGCGTTCCCGCCGAGCTCCATCGAGGTACGGAGCACCCGCTGACCGGAGCGTTCCAGGAGCAGGCGACCCACCGCCGTCGACCCGGTGAAGGACACCTTGCGGAGCCGTTCATCGGCGAGCAGCGCGGCGCACACCTCGTCGGCGCGGGTGGTGGTGATCACCGAGACCACCCCCTGCGGGGCCCCGGCGTCCTCCACGATCCGCGCGAAGGCGAGGGTCACCAGCGGAGTCAGCTCGGCAGGCTTCACCACGGCGGTGCACCCGGCCGCGATCGCCGGGGCCAGCTTGCGGGTCACCATCGCCAACGGGACATTCCACGGGGTGATCAGCAGGCAGGGTCCGACCGGCTCGGCGACGGTGACGATCTGGAAGTCCCCTGTGGGGGCGGTGCTGGAGCGGCCGTGCACGCGCACGGCCTCCTCGGCGTACCAGCGCACGTAGTCGGCTGCGTAGATCACCTCTCCGCGTGCCTCGGTGAGCGTCTTGCCGGTCTCCAGGGTGATCAGGTGAGCGAGGTTCTCCTGGTCGGCGCGCATCGCGGTGTCGACGCGGTGCAGCAGGGCGGCACGCTCGGCCGGGGTGCTCGCTCGCCACTCCTCGGCAGCGGCGTCGGCGGCGGAGAGTGCCGCGAGGCCGTCTGCCACGTCACAGTCGGCCACCGACGCGACGACCGCACCAGTGGCGGGGTCGGTGACGTCGAAAGTGCTGGCCGCCTCTCGCCAGCTGCCGGCCAGATAGCCGGAGCGGAGCTCGGCAGCGAGGGTCAGGGCATGGTCGCGCCGTGCCGCTGCCGGATCAGTGGTGCCCTGTACCTGGTCGATCGTCTGAGTCATCTCACCTGCTCCGTTCCGGGGGGCCTGCTAACAGCGGTGCCCCGGCCGCGTGGGCCGGGGCACCTGGGGCTCATGCGGTCGCGAACGCGTCGACCTCTTCGGCGTGCACGTGCAGCATCCGGGCCAGCCGCCCTGAGCCGCGGTTGAAAGTCAGCGGGTTCGCCTCGCCGCCGGCGATCTTCTCCTTCGTGTCGTCGAAGAACGCGGGTGCCTGGTCGGGGCGCTTGTCCGACTTGTCATCCGGGTAGAGCGGGTTCACCGTGTCCTGGATTTTCGGCCACAGGGCTCGTGCGGCCTCCGTGGACTCGAACTCCAGTGCGAGCACGTAGGTGTTCGGGAGCAGCTCGCCGGAGGTCTCCCGCAGCACAAAGCCGCCCAGATAGCCCGGATGACCGTCCAGCTCACGCAGCCAGTTGCTCAGGTACTCCCGGGCGTCCTCCGGACGGTCCGGGTCGGCGACGTAGATAAACAGGTCGCGGCGCTTGGTCACAGTGAATCTCCTTCGATGTGGTGTGGGTGGTGCAGGATCAAGGAATGCGAGCGAGTGCCGGGAACTCGTAGTACATGGCTTCGGAAGGGCCGTAGGTGTCGTCATGCACCAGCTCGGCGCCCATCGCGGTCCAGAACGCCACGGCTCCGGGGGAGCTGAGCAGGGTGTGGAACGCGATGCGTTCGTAGTGCCCGTCCCGCGCGGCCTTGTCGAGGACGTTCCGCACCAGTGCCTTGGCGATGCCCCGACGGCGGTGCTCGCGCAGCGTATAGACGCGCACCACTTGACCGGTGCTGCCGTCGTCGTAGCGCTCGACGAGGTCCTCCGGCGTCACGCCAGGTCGGAGTCGCCCGTCCCGCATGCCGCCGGTCGCGACGATCTGATCGGTGACCTCGTCCACCACCACCAGCATGAACGGGCCGTCGGCACGGTCGTAGGTACCGAGCAGATCATCGATGTCGGCGTGGATCACGGCGTCGTGCTCGGCGCCGAAGTCCTCGACGACGGAGCGCATCATCACGGCCTGCGCTGCCGGCACGTCGGCCGGGGCGAGCGGGCGGATCGTGAAACCGGGCATGGTCTCCTCCCTTCCTCTACAGTTCCGGCAGACCCTTGGCCGCGCGGTAGGCGGCGCGGGCCTCTGCGTTGGCGTGATGGGCGGTGAGTTCGTGCAGCTGTGCCGGCTGCTGGCCGTCCACGACGGGGTTGATGTGAACGACGACGTTCTCGATGTGAGCCACCTTGTGGATCACGTCGTGCTCAGCAGTCTCAGCGATCGCGTGGGACTCGAGCGTGCTGAGGGTGGAGTCGACGGCGAGGTTGGCGTCGGCCTCTAGCCGGTGACCGGACCAGCGTGCCCGCACTCGGTCCACGGAGACGACGCCGGGAACCGCCTCGAGTACAGCGGTGATCTTCTCGATGGTGCCGGGCTCGACTCCGTCCATCAGGCGCCGCATCGTGGTGCGCACGGACTGGACGAGGATCCACAGGATGGCCGCGGCGATGACGAAGCCGATGAGGGCGTCCGCCTGCGGGAAGCCCATCCACACCCCGATCACGCCGATGACCACGGCGATGGAGGTGAGGCCGTCCGCACGAGCGTGCTGGCCCTCGGCGATCAGGGCTGCGCTGCCGATCCGGCGGCCGGTACGGATCCGGTAAATCGCGACGATCTCGTTGCCGGCAGCGCCGACGAGGCCGGCGGCGAAGACCCACCACAGGTTCGTCAGCTCGCGCGGTTCGACGAGCGCGTCGACCGACTCCCAGATGATGACCGCGGCAGAGACCGCGATGATGAGGGAGATGAACAGCCCGACAATGTCCTCGGCGCGCCGGTAGCCGTAGCTGTACATCTTCGAGGCGGCGCGCTGGCCGATCCGGAACGCGATCACCAAGGGGATCGTGGTGACGGCGTGCCCCACGTTGTGCAGAGTGTCGGCCAGCAGGGCGATCGAGCCGGAGATGGCCACGATCACGATCTGCAGGATGGCGGTGGCCGCCATGCCGGCCAGTCCGATCCAGGCGGCTCGGATGCCCTCCTTGCTGGACTCCTCGGCTGACTGGATCGCCTCGTTCGAGTCGTGCGAGTGCGGCACGACCATGTGCTTGATCTTGCCCCACAGGCCGTGCCCGTGGTCGTGATCGTGGTCGTGGTCGCCATGGCTGTGCCCGTGCCCGCCGTGCTCGTGGTCGCCGTGATCGTGATCGCCATGGTCGTGCCCATGGTTGCTGTGGTCGTGCCCGCTGTGGCTGTGCTTGCCGTGGCCGTGCTCGTGGTCGCCGTGCGGTTGCTCGGTGGTTGTCGACGAGTCGGTCGGGGAGTGCTGGGCCATCGTGGCGTCCTCACTACTGGGCTGTTGTGACGGTCGGGACACTACTCACGTCAGCACCGTCGGTCAAGATTGTTAACAATAATTCTTGGATCGTTTGGAGGGCCGCGTGGCGCATCGATCAGTGCCGCTGGGTCCCTGTGATTAGGCCATATCCGCACCACAGTGCGCCTCGCGCTGTGCCCTCAGTCACACCTACGGGGTGTCGACCGAGGGCAACTTTCCACGAGACTGTTGACAATGAGGTGAGGCTTCTCTAGCGTTCCAGAAACCCGGCGGCCAAAGGCGGTCGCTCCCCACGACGCAGAGGTGGTCATGATGCGATCTGGTGCACGAGTCGCGGCTACGGTCGCGACACTCGCCCTGGGCCTGTCGGCCTGTGGATTCGACGGAGGCAATTCGGGCGAGGACGGACCCTCTTCCTCCGACGACCAGTCGCTCGTCATCAGCATGCAGTTCACGCCCACGCGCGGCTTCGCCATCGAGACCGACGACGCGAACATCCTCACCCAGCTCGGGTGCATGGAGACCCTGCTGCGGTACAACGACCAGACCGGAGAGCTCGAGCCCCAACTCGCCACGGCATGGGAGAAGGTCGAACCCACGGTCTGGGAGTTCACCCTGCAGGAGGGCGTGATCTTCCAGAACGGCACCGCCCTGACCGCTCAGGCAGTCGCGGACGCCTTGCAGCACCAGCTCGAGGTCGAGGCCCCGGCACGAGCCTTTGGCCCTTCCCACATCGCTGGTATCGAAGCGGTCGACGAGCAGACCCTCCAGGTCACGACACCGGAAGAGAGCAGACTCCTGCCCTTCCGGATGGCCAGCGTGAACACCGGCATTCTCGCCCCGGAGGCGTACGCGGACAGCGGTATCGACCCGATCGGGACGTGCACCGGCCCGTTCGCCATCACCGACTACCAACCGAGCCAGTCCCTGACGCTGGAACGCAACGAGGACTACTGGGGCACTCCCGCCGCTCTGGACTCGGTCGAGGCGCTGTTCGTCCCCGAGGGAGCGACGCGCGCCACCCAGGTGCGAGGCGGCGAGGCGGACATCGCGATGGCCGTCCCATCCACCTCGCTGACCGATCTCGAAGCGACGGAGGGCCTCACTGTCACGCGCGAGTTCACCCCGCGGACCACCGGCCTGTACCTGAACAGCTCACGCGAGCCCTTCAGCGACGTCCGCGTGCGTCAGGCGGTGCAGCTCGCCCTCGACCTCCCGGCGATCGCTGCCACGGTCTACAACGAGACGGCGCAGCCCGCGATCGGGCCGTTCGCCCCGAACGAGGCCTGGGCACCTGAGATCGAGCCCGCGCAGCAGGACCTGGACGCGGCGCGTGACCTCCTCGCCGAGGCCGGTTACCAGGAGGGCGACCTCAGCCTCACTCTCCTCGGTTACACCGAACGCCCCGAGTTCGGCGACCTGGCCGCCGTCGTGCAAGCCAACCTGGGTGAGATCGGGATCGAGGTGGAGGTGAACATTCCCGACTACGCCGCCATCGAGCCCGACCTGCTCTCCGGCGACTACGACATGACGCTGCTCTCCCGCAACCACCTGGTCGATATCGCCGACCCGAGTGGCTTCCTCACCGCCGACTACACCTGCGACGGCGGGTACAACATCTCCCATTACTGCAACGAGGAGTTCGACGCGATGCTCGCCGAGGCGGGGTCGCACGAGGACGAGACCGAGCGGCAGGCCGCCTACGCCGACGTGGCCCAGTTCCTGCAGGAGGAAGCGGTGACCGTGTTCATGGTGCACGAGCAGACCCTGGCCGCCGTCAGTGACGACGTCACCGGATTCCGGGACGACCCGCTGGTGCGGTACGCCATCACCCCCGACGTCAGCCTGAACTGACACCACCGACGACGAGACGAAAGAGAGACCCATGGACCTGACCGGCTTCCGCCCCCGCTACATCACCTTCGACTGCTACGGCACGCTCACCAACTACCAGATGAACGACGCGGTCACCCCACTGGTCACCGATCGCGTGGCGCCGGAGGACCTGCGGGTGTTCCTGAAGGACTTCCGCGCCTACCGGATCGACGAGGTGCTCGGCGCCTACCAGCCGTACCGGGAGGTGCTGCGGCATTCGTGGCAGCGGGTGTGCAACAGGTGGCGGATCCCGTACCGGCACACCGATGTCGAGGTGATCACCGCGGCCCTCGCGTCCTGGGGGCCGCACCCCGACGTTCCCGAGGCTCTCGCGGCCCTCGCATCGGAGTATCCGCTGGTGATCCTGTCCAACGCCGACGACGACCTGCTCGCCGGGAACGTCGAGCAGCTCGGCGTGGACTTCCACCGTGTGTTCACCGCCGAGCAGGCGAAGGCCTACAAGCCCCGCTATCAGGCCTTCGACTACATGCTCGACCAGCTCGACTGCGGGCGGGACGAGATCCTGCACGTGAGCTCGCACATGTGGTACGACGTGATCCCCTGTCACGAGCAGCGGATCACGCACAAGGTGTACGTCAACCGCGGGTACGACCCGTCCACCCCGTTCTACGAGTACGCCGAGACGCCGGATCTGACCGGTGTCCCCGAGCTGCTCGGCCTGACCGTCGGAGCCGCTCGATGAAACTGCGTTCCTACTGGCTCGACACGGCGACGCCGGCCGGAGACTTCCGGCGCACCCCCTTGCCCAGGCGAGCGGACGTCGTCGTGATCGGTGCCGGCCTGACCGGACTCTCCACGGCGCTGCACCTGGCCCGGGACGGCGCCCAGGTGGCGCTCGTCGAGGAGCACACGGTCGGGTGGGGTGCGTCGGGCCGCAACGGCGGCATGGCCACCACCGGCCTGGCGATCGGATACCCGACGGCGGTCAAGCGGTATGGGCAGGCACGTGCGGGCGCGATGTTCCACGCCTACAACGACGCGATCGACACGGTGGAGAAGCTGGTCGCCGAGGAGGGGATCGATTGCCACTTCGACCGGGTCGGCAAGCTCACCGTGGCGAGCAAGGCGTCCCATTACGACGGCTACCAGCGTGCCGCCGACATGCTGGCCGACATCGGGCACGAGGTCCGGTTGGTACCGCCGGAGCGGATCCACACCGAGATCGGCAGCGATGCCTTCCCGGGCGGCCTGGTCGACCCGTTGGGGGCGGCCGTGCACGTGGGGGAGCTGTGCGCCGGGCTCGCCCGGGCCGGCGTGCGGGCGGGGGTGAGCATCCACGAGGACTGTGAGGTGACCGAACTGCGCAAGGCCGGCGGGGCTCGCCATGATGTGCACACCTCCCGCGGTGTGATCCGCGCCGATCGCGTGGTGGTCGCCACCAGCGGCTACACCGGTGGTGCTCTGCCCTGGCTGCGCCGCAGGATCGTCCCGATCGGGAGCTACATCATCGCTACCGAACCGCTCTCGCAGGAGCTGGTGGACGAGATCATGCCGACCCGTCGGGTCGCCTCTGACACGAACCGGGTCTGCTACTACTTCCGGATCACACCGGACAACCGGCTCCTCTTCGGTGGCCGGGCCCGGTTCGCCGTGTCGGTGCGCGAGTCGGACGCGAAGAGTGGACGCATCCTGCACCAGGGCATGCTCCGGATCTTCCCGCAGCTGAAGGGCAAGCGGATCGACTACTGCTGGGGCGGCCTGGTCGACATGACCATGGACCAGATGGTGCACGCCGGTGAACGGGACGGCGTCATCCACTCCGTGGGATACAGCGGTCACGGCGTGCAGATGGCCACCCACATGGGTTCGGTCATTGCCCGGATGATCGCGGGTGACGAGGACGCGAACCCGTGGCGCGGACTGCCCTTCCCTGCAGTACCCGGGCATGTCGGGCCGCCCTGGTTCCTTCCCCCGGCCGGTGCGTTCTTCCGGCTCCTGGACAAGATCAACTGATCGGAGGTGGCGCGGCGATGTTCTTCCTGCTGAGACGACTCACGGTGCTGGTGGTCACCCTGCTGCTGGTCTCCTTCCTGGTCTTCCTCGTACCGTTCATCACCCCGGGAGACCCGGTACGCAAGATCTTGCGCGCCCGCACCGGACAGCTCGACCTCGACCCGGCGCAGGTGGAGCGACTGCGAGTGGAGTACGGGCTGGACCGGCCGATGCTCGAGCAGTACGTCGAATGGCTCGGCCGTGCCTTCACCGGCGACCTGGGCATCTCCTACACCAGCCGGGCGCCGGCACTGGACATGATCGGCGGCGCACTCGGGGTGACAGCTACCCTCGCGGTCGTTGCCCTGCTGTTCGCGCTCGCCGTGGCGCTTCCACTCGGGGCGCTCGCCGCCGCCCGCCGGGGCCGGACCGCCGACACCGTGGTCACCTCGATCAGCCAGGCGTTCGTGGCGATCCCGGAGTACTGGATGGGACCGGTGCTCGTGCTGATCTTCGCCCTCGGGATGGGGGTGCTGCCCTCGGCCGGGTGGGCAGGACCATCATCAATGATCCTGCCCTGCCTGGTGCTCTCGCTCCGGCCGATGAGCTACTTCACCCAGGTGGCACGTGCCTCGATGGTGGACGTGTTGGAGTCCCCGCACTTCCTCGCCGCACGCAGCCGCGGGCTGAGCTTCGCCCAGACGATGCTGCACCACGGCCTGCGCAACTCGTTGCTTCCGGTGGTCACCCTGTTCTCCATCTGGCTGGCCGGCCTGCTCGGCGGCTCGGTGGTGATCGAGGTGATCTTCGCGATCCCCGGGATGGGCCGGCTGCTGTTCGAGTCCGTCACCAACGGGGACACCCCGGTCATGCAGGCCGCCATCGTGATGATCGTCGGACTGACGGTCCTCATCACCACCCTGACCGATGTGCTCTACGCGCTGATCAACCCGACGGTGAGGTCCGCCAATGTCTCTTCTTGACAACCCGGCTTCCAAAGCGCTCGACGGGACCGATGACGCCATCCCGTTGCGCGGCGGTGCTGCCGTGCGCGGCTGGGAGCAGCTGCGCACCTGGCCGTTCGTCCTGCGCGTCGGTGTCGGCGCTCTGCTGACGATCGTCGTGATCCTGCTGCTCACACCGCTGATCGCACCGTACGACCCGGCCACCCAGGAGTTGGGGGAACGGCTCTCCGGCCCCACCTCCGAGCACCTGCTGGGTACCGACCAGCTGGGCCGCGACGTGCTCTCCCGCCTGATGTGGGGCGGCCGCTTCTCGGTGTCCATCGCCGCAGTGACCCTCGTCATCTCCTCCGTGGTCGGGACCCTCATCGGACTGATCGCGGCACGGGTGCGCGGCCCCTTCGACGAGTTCGTGATGCGCCTGTCGGACATCCTGCTGGCGTTCCCGGAGATGATCGTGGCGATGTTCCTCGTGGCCGTGATCGGCCCGAGCTACGGCACGCTGATCCTCGCCCTGGTCATCGGCGGATGGACACCATTCGCGCGACTGGCGCGCAGCCTTGCGCTGGAGATCAACGCCCGCGACTTCGTCGAGGCGGCCGAGAGCCTGGGGATGTCGCGCCGGTACATCATCATGCGACACCTGCTGCCGAACGCGCTCAGCCCACTGCTGGCGCACGCGGCGCTGCGGTTCGGACACAAGCTCATCACCGTCGGCGGGCTCTCCTACCTCGGTCTGGGGGTGCAGCCGCCGGACAGCGACTGGGGCTCGATGCTCGCCGACGGGCAGCCCTACATGACGCAGGAGGCCGGTCTGGTGATCTACCCGGGCCTGGCGATCTTCCTGGCGGCGCTCGCTGTGACGCTGATTGGCCAGGGCATCAATGTACGTCGCGCACGGCAAGAGTGAGGGCACGATGGTCGAGAGATGGTCATCACCGAGAGGGGTCGCAATGAAACAGGCACAGCCGAACGGACACGTGCGTAAGAGGACGCTGTCATCGGTCATCACCTCCCAGCTGCGGCAACGCATCACCGACGGGACCTACCCGCCTGGGTCCCAGCTGAACGAGGTGGAGATCGCGAAACAGTTCTCCACCTCGCGCGGCCCGGTCCGCGAAGGGATGCAACGCCTCGTCCAGGAGGGACTGCTCGTCTCCCACCCGCACCGCGGGGTCTTCGTTCCCGTGCTCACCTACGACGACGTCAAGGACCTGCTGCTGGCCCGTGCCGCCATCGAGCGAGCCGCGATGCTGGAGCTGAGCCGTCGAGGGCTGCCGGCCGCCACGATCGCCAGCCTGGAGCAGGTGCTCGGGCAGATGGCAGTCGCGATCGACAACGGTGACTGGTCCGGTGTGGCCTCTGCTGACCTGCAGTTCCATGAGGAGATCGTGCACGCAGCCGGCAGCCCTCGGCTGAGCCGGATGTACGGCGCTCTGATCGGGGAGGCCCGGCTCGGGATCAACATCCTCGTCTCGAGCATGGACGGGCGCTCGGACTATCTCGAGGAGCACCGGCGCATCTTCGACATGCTCACCAATGGCGACCGGCAAGCCCTGCTCGCCGAGCTCGACCGGCACATCGGGGTCGGCCTGCGGACCATCCGGCACGAACTCGGTGCCGATCAGGAAGGTCCGGAGGCAGACCTGGAGCCGTACGTCGGCACCGAACCCAGCACACGATAAGGAATCGCCCGATACACGGGAGGCATCATGACGGCATTGCTCGAGATCGAGGACCTCACGGTCGCCTTCAACGGCGCGCGACCAGTGATCGACAACCTCTCGCTCGAGGTCGCTCCGGGAGAGGTCGTCGCGCTGGTGGGCGAGTCCGGGTCCGGGAAGTCGATGACTGCGATGTCGGTGACCCGGCTACTGCCACCGGCAGCGCGAATGTCGGCGAGCACTCTCCGGTTCGATGGGACGGACCTGCTCACCGCCCCCGACGCCCGGCTGAACAAGATCCGTGGTGACCACATCGGCATGCTGTTCCAGCAACCGAAACGGATGCTCGACCCCACGGCGACCGTCGCCCAACAGGTGGGCGAGCCGCTCCGCCGTCATCTGGGGATGAGCAGGAAGGCCGCGCACGAACATGCGGTCGAGCTGCTCGCCGACGTGGGGATCGCCGAGCCGGAGCGGCGCGCCGGGTCCTACGCACACCAGCTCTCCGGTGGGATCGCGCAACGGGTGATGATCGCGATAGCCCTGGCCGGTCGGCCCGAACTGCTCATCGCGGACGAACCGACGACAGCCCTGGACGTCACCGTCGAGGTGCAGATCCTGCAGCTCCTGGCTGCCAAGCGCGCGCAGTACGGGATGGCGATGGTGTTCATCTCGCACGACCTGCGGGTGGTCGCCTCGATCGCCGACCGGATCGCTGTCATGTACGCCGGCCGGATCGTGGAGACGGGAACCGCCGACCAGATCCTGAACGCTCCCCAGCATCCGTACACGAAGGCGCTCACCACCTGCTCGACGTTGTGCTGCAACGACGACGGCTCGCTCTACGTCATCCCCGGTGACGTGCGTTCGGCCCAGGAGATCACCGCTGGGTGCCGGTTTCAGCCGCGGTGCGAGGTGGCGCGTGAACACGGGATCCAGGCGAAGTGCCGGGGAGAGGAACCCGCACTCGAGCCCTGTGGGGACGGCAGTGCATCCCGCTGCTGGGTGACCATCGACCGCAAGGGCCCTGAGCGATCCGACGACTCCGGCAAGGGAGCAGCGGCGTGAGTGCGATGACGAAGCCTGAACGGACCGAGTCGACGGTGTCGGCCCAGCGCGACATGGTGGTGCTCACCGATGCGGTCAAGTATTTCCCACTGCCCCGGCAGCGGCTGTTCGGACCGCGCGAGCAGGTGCATTCAGTGGACGGGGTCACGCTGAACGTGCGTGCCGGTGGCGTGCTCGGTCTGGTGGGGGAGTCCGGCTCGGGGAAGAGCACCCTCGCCCGGGTCATCCTCCGACTGCTCCGGCTCAGCTCCGGCACCGTCGAGGTTGACGGGAAGGACGTCACATCCCTGAGCAACGGCGAACGGGCGGCACTGAGCCGCGTCGTGCAACTGGTGTTCCAGGACCCGCACGCGGCCATGGATCCCCGGATGACGATCGGGGAGAGCCTGATCGGCGTCCTGACGCAGCACGGCATCGGTGATCGTGAGTCCCGACGTGGTCGGGTGCTCGCGGGCCTCGACGAGGTGGGCCTGGACGAGACCTACCTGGACCGCTACCCGGGCGAGTGCTCCGGTGGTCAGCTGCAGCGCGTCGGCATCGCACGAGCACTCCTGCTCGACCCCAAAGTCCTCGTCTGCGACGAGCCCACCTCCGCACTCGATGCCTCGGTCCAGGCCCGCGTGCTCAACCTCATCGGTACGTTGCGCCGCGAGCGCGACCTGACGATCGTGATGATCTCCCACGACCTGCGTGTGGTGCAGTTCATCTCGGACCGGGTCGCCGTGATGTACCTCGGTCAGATCGTCGAGGTCGCCGACCGGGACGATCTCTTCGACGGAGCCATGCATCCCTACACGATCGCCCTTCTCGAGGCGGGAATGGGCGACGGTGTCCGGGACGAGTCCGGGGCCGTCGCGGTGGGAGACCCACCCTCGCCGGTGAACCCACCGACCGGCTGTCGGTTCGCGGGCCGCTGCCCGCTGGCCACCCAACAGTGCGAGGACGAACAGCCCGACCTGGTGGAGATCGCGCCTGGTCACCAGGTGCGGTGCCACCGGTGGAGCGAGGCCCGGACACTGCTCTGCGACGAGGAGCCGCTCGAGGTCGGCGCAACGCTCACCGCTCCGGAGCTGTCGTGACCACCCTGGCCCCGCACGGGTCGCGGGTCGACGCACTCGTCCCCGGCGGCGGCTACTGGTCTGGCACCTGGCAGGACGGGTCGCGGCGTCGGACGATCCGGGACCCGCAGGACGGTGCCCAGGTGGGGGTGGTCGCTGAGGTCAGCGCGGCAGAGACCCATGCGGCCGTCACCGACCTGCTCGATGCCTGGCAGCAGACCCCCTGGCCGGTGTGGCGCCGTCGGGAGTGCCTCGACCTGGCCGCCGCACGGGTGGAGGCACGGGCGGAGAGCTTTGCCCGGCTGATCAGCGCCGAAGGCGTCAAGACGCTCACGGAGGCGCGCCGCGAAGTCACCCGCACTGCCGAGACGCTGCGCCTGTCCGCCCGTGCGGCAGCCCGGCTGACCGGCACGACAGTGCCGTTCCAGGACAGCCCACGGGGCGCGGAGTGGCTCGGCTGGACCACGCGGGAGCCGATCGGGCTGGTCGCTGCGATCACCCCCTTCAACGACCCGCTGAACCTCGCCGCACACAAGGTGGGTCCGGCACTGATAGCCGGGAACCCGGTGGTGCTCAAGCCCGCCGAGCAGACGCCGCTGACCGGACTTGCCCTGGCCCAGGTGCTCCTCGATGCGGGGGTACCGCCCGGCCTGCTGGCGGTGCTTCCGGGGGCGGAGGCGGGCCCGGCGCTCGTCGCGGACCCGAGGGTCGCCGTCGTGTCCTTCACCGGTGGGTCGGTCACGGGTGATCGGATCGCCGCCGGCGGGCGTGCGCGCAAGCTGCTCATGGAGCTGGGCGGGAACAACGCCGTCATCGTGTGCGCCGACGCGAGCGTGCCGCAGGCGGCACGACTGATCGTCGATGCCGCGTTCGGCGTGGCCGGGCAGAACTGCCTGTCCGTGCAGCGGGTGTTCGTCGCGGAGGCGATCGCCGACGAGCTGCGGACCAGGATCGTCGAGCTCGCCAGAGCGCTGCGGGTCGGCCGTAAGGAGGACCCGGACACGGACATCGGCCCGATGGTCTCCGAGGTTGCGGCCCGGCGGGTGGAATCGGCGATCGGGCAGGCGGTGGCGACTGGTGCCGTGCTGCACACCGGGGGAGGGCGCAGCGGGACGTTTGTCGAACCCACGGTGCTCACCGCGGTGCCGGCGGCTGCGCAGGTGCGGACCGAGGAGATGTTCGGCCCTGTCGTGCTCGTCGATGCCTTCGCCACCATCGACGAGGCGATCACCGGGGCGAACGCCACCGAGAACGGGATGCAGGCGGGGGTGCTCACCCATGACCTGGACCAGGCGCTCCGGATCGCGGACGGGTTGCGGGTGGGAGCGGTGCTCATCAACGACAGCTGTGACTTCCGTGCCGACGGGATGCCGTTCGGCGGGATGAAGCGTTCGGGGATCGGGCGCGAGGGTCCGGACTGGGCGGTCGAGGAGCTGACCGTCCCCAAGATCGTCGCCGTCCACCGTTCGACCGGGTGAGGGCCGAGCGATGGACGGCGGACGTGTGGCGATCAGAGGCGGGATGCCTCGTAGCCGGCCTCCTCGACGGCGGCGAGCACGGCGGCATCGTCCACCTCGGCGGAGGACTCAACCTCGAGACGCCCAGCGTCGACATCCACGTTGAGGACGCGGATGCCCTCGACGGTCTCGACCTCAGCGGTGACCGAGCCGACGCAGTGCGTGCACGTCATGCCCTTGACCTCGTAGGTGGCAGTGGTCATGGTCCATCTCCTTCGCTCTCGGTTCATGCCACAGGTAACCCTGGAACAGTTCCATCATAATACCCCCTAGGGGTATGCTCGACAAGAGGAGGATCGTCGATGAGCACACCGGAAGTCCTGATCGTCGGATGCGGCCCTGCCGGGGTCGCTGCGGCTGCCGAGCTCGGTTCCCGGGTGAGTACCACCGTGCTCAACGGTGAGCCGAGCGCTCCCTACAACCGCACCGCGGTGAACAAGGGCGTGCTGCTCGGAGCCGCCGAGCTGGAGAGCCTCACGCTGCCCGAGGCGGCTGCGCTCGAGGAGGTGACCGTGCGGCACGGACGAGCCGTGCGGCTCGATCACGGCGCACGCGTGGTCCACGACGACCAGGGCCTCGCGCACGGCTTCGACGCCGTGCTGGCGACCACCGGTGTGCGGCCGATCCTGCCTCCGTCGTTACCTCGGAGCCCGCGCGTGCACGTGCTGCACTCGCCCGAGGACGGGCTCCGGCTGCGCCGGCGGGTGGCCGACGGCGGCCGGCACGTCGCCGTCGTCGGTGCCGGTCTGATCGGGGGTGAGACCGCCGGCGTCCTCACCGACCTGGGCAACCGGGTGACAGTGATCAGCAGGTCCGAGCGTCCGATGGCCGACCGGTGGGGGAGCCTGGTCGCCGACTGGCTGGTGGCCTCGCACGAGGCGAATGGCACCGAGCTGCTCCTCGGACGATCGGTGACCACGGTCGAGGAGGCGGAGGCCGGGGTCCACCTCGTCCTCGACGACGGTCAGACGGTCGACGCCGATGAGGCGGTCATCGCGATCGGCTCCCGGCCGAACCTGGAGTGGCTCGCCGGGGGAGTCCCCGGCACCAACGGGGTGCTGACCGTTGATCGGGACGGACGGACGGCGGCGGCCGGCGTGTACGCCGCGGGCGACGTCGCGGCGATCGAGGGCAGGGCCCGGGAACACTGGGGTGCGGCCTTCCACCACGGCAGGCACGCCGCCCGGGTGCTGCTGGCCGACCTCGGGCTGGGCGAGGAGGTGCCCGAGAACCCGTGGCTACCCTCGTACTCCGGCTACCTCCGGGACGCCAAGCTCACCATCCTCGGCGACCCGCACGGGTTCAGCCGGGAGGTCGTGCTGGCCGGAGTGCCGGGGGAGGGCCGGTGGACCGTCGCGCTCACCGACGAGGCCGACCGTATCCTCAGCGTGGTGGGCGTGCGGGGCGCGCGGGTGGCCAACAAGCTGCGCGACCTGGTGCGCCACCGCGGCACGGTCGCCGAGGCGGAGGCCATCATCGGTGCGTGAGGCGGCGCCTCACAGACCGGCCCGCACCGCACCTTCGAGGAGGTCGAGCGCCACCGGCAGGGCGGACTCGTCGATGTCGAACCGGCTCGTGTGGTGCGGGGCCGGGCTGCCGCCCCCGACCAAGACGAAGGTGGCCTGGCCGCCGGTGCGCTGTACCTCGGCCATGAAGAGGGTGACGTCGTCGCTCGCCGTCATCGGTGCCGTCCGCCGGGCCTCCTCGATAGCGGGGACGTCGGCGGCCGCACTGAGTACCGCCTCGACGACCTCGGCATCGCACCGGGCGACCGCCGATGCACCGGTGACCTCCACCTCGGCCGTGAGGCCGTGCGCGGTGGCCGCTCCGTCGATCACCGCATGCCCGCGGCGGGACAGGTCCGCCAGCACGCCGTCGTCGCTGGCCCGGATCTCAGTGTCGAGCACCGCCTCCGCAGCGATGACGTTGGCGCTCGTCCCGGCGACGAGCCGGCCCACGTTCACCCGCGTGACGGCCCCGGAGACGGGCGGGAGAGCATGCAGGCCGAGCGTCGCAGTCGCGGCACCGAGTAGCGCATTGCGCCCCTCGTGCGGAGCCAGGGCGGCGTGCGAGGGGCGTCCGGTGAAATGGCAGCGCCACTTCTCGGTGGCCAGCACGCCCTCGGCGGCGGCGGCGACGGTCCCGGCGGGCAGATCGATCCCGACGTGCATCCCGAGCATCACGTCCACACCGTCCGTCGCCCCAGCGGCCACCATCGCCCGGGCTCCGCGCACACCTTCCTCGGCCGGCTGGAACAGGAGCACCACCTCACCCGGGAAGTCCCGGTTCGCGGCCAGGCGGCGCCCCAGGGTGATCCCCACCGCGACGTGACAGTCGTGCCCGCAGGCATGCATCAGGCCCGGGTTGGCGGAGGCGAACCCGAGTGCGGTGGGGACGTGCGCGTCGTCGTCGGACTCGGTCACGGGCAGGGCGTCCATGTCGAACCGGATGGCGACCACGGGACCGGGCCGGGTGCCGCGTACCCGGGCGAGTACCGCCGTCGCCCCGTACCCCAGGTCCTCGATCAACGGATCCGGCACGCCGGAGCCGCGGGCGCGCTCCCGGGCGGTAGTCAGGTCGTCCGGACTCGGTAGGCCCGCCAGGCCGGCGAGGTCGCAGACTGGCTCGCCCCACTGCAGGTCGTCCACGTGCCCGTCGAGCTCCGCGATGACCCGGGCGGCGGTCTCGATCTCCAGGAAACCCAGCTCCGGCCGGGCGTGGAACGTGCGGCGCAGCTCCACCAGGTCGGTGGCGCGCTCAGGCATGGATGGAGTGCTCGTGGCGGGTGTGCCCTGCCGGCTCGAGCTGGAACGTGCAGTGCGAGACGTCGAAGTGTCCTTCGAGGCACTCGCCGAGCGCGTCGAGCGTGGCGCACTCGAGCTCGGGGTCGAGCTCGTCGACGTCCAGGACGATGTGGGCCGACATTACCGGGACGCCGGACGTGATCGTCCAGGCGTGCAGGTCGTGCACGTCGCTGACGGCGGGCAGTTCGAGGATGTGCTTGCGTACCTGCCCCAGGTCCATTCCCCGTGGGGTGGACTCCAGGAGTACGTCCGCCACGTCCTTGAGCAGGGAGATCGCCCGAGGCAGGATCAGGGCTCCGATGGCGAACGAGGCGATCGCGTCCGCACGTACGTAGCCGGTCGTCATGATCACGATGGCGGCGGCGATCACGGCCAGGGAGCCGACCAGGTCGCCGAACACCTCGAGGTAGGCGCCGCGCAAGTTCAAGCTCTCCCCGCGGGCCTTGACCAGGATCAGCAGGGAGGCGGTGTTCGCGAGCGCACCACCGACGGCCACCCACAGCATCACCCCGCTCTGGATCTCCGGTGTGTCGCCCCACCGCAGGAATGCCTCGCGGATCACCAGCACGCCGACGGTGCACAGGATCGTGGCGTTGACCAGGGCAGCGAGCACCTCGGCGCGCTGCCATCCGAAGGTGCGGGTGTCGGTGGAGGGGCGCTGGGCCAGGGTGGCAGCGAGCAGCGCGATGGCGACACCCGCCGAGTCGGTGAGCATGTGACCGGCATCGGCGAGCAGGGAGAGGGAGCCGGAGATCCACGCACCGACGGCCTGGGCCAGCATCACGGTGAACGTGATCCCGAGAACGAGTTGCAGGCGTCGCTTGTTCTCGTTGGTCGCCGTCACGGCGTGGTCGTGCCCGTGTCCGCCGTGGTCGTGCCCGGGTGATTCGGGCTTGTCTTGGTGTCGTCTCGCCATGAGTTCGCCTCCTCGGGGTCGTGCGTCGAATATACCCTAAGGGGGTATTTTGTGGGGAGGAATGGAACATCTTTCAAACCCATGACAACATCGCGATCTCGAGGCTCGCGAGGCACGGCGCGCGCTGAGCGCTGCCACCATCGGGACCATGGGCATCGACATCGTTCCGCAACCGCTCCGCCGTCGTCTTCGCCGTGCGGTGCCGCCGATCGCGTGGCGGGATGAGGCGCTCGCCGTCCAGCGGGAACGCCTGGACGAGCTACGTGCGCGTGTGGACGAGCGCGACGGCACGATCGGCGATCTTCGTCGGAAGTTGCGCGAGCTGGAGCGCGAGCGGGTCGCCGAGCGGCCGCCGTCGTTCTGGAGCCTCCTCGAGCTGCTCCGCGCCGAGGCCACGTACGCCCCGGCCGCCGACCCGCACCGGTTGACCCCGCTTCGGCAGATGCCGTTCAAGCTGCGCAACTACATGCTGGCGCAATCGCACGGGATCGCTCACGCGGAGGTGCTGGGGGTGTGGAGCACTGCCGCTGAGATCGATCTCGCCGATCTCAGCGGCAGGATCGTGGTGAAGGGAGACGGTGGTGCCGGCGGGCAGGGTGTGCTGCTCCTCGACCGTGCCGGCGATGGGGGCTTCACAGAAATCGGAACCGATCGGACGTACCCGGCCGATGAGATCGGCCCCATACTGGGTGCTCGTCACGGTGTGCGTCCACCGTTCTTCGCCGAGCGCTTCATCCAGGCGGGGCCGGGCGGGCCGACGGTTCCCGTCGATGTGAAGTTCTTCAGCTTCTACGGAGAGGTCGGGCACGCGCTGTTGCGGAGGGTGTGGCCCGGCGCCGAAGGCACGACTGTGGAGTACCGGTACGTCGCAGCGGACGGTACGGACCTGGGTGAGGTCATGCCGGGGCAGCGGGTCGCTCCGGATGTTCCGCTACCCCCGGACTTCGCGGAGATGGTGCAGGTCGCGCGCCATCTCTCTCGTGCCGTGGGCCTGCCGTTCTGCCGGGTCGACCTGTACTCCGGCACTGATGGTCCGCTGCTCGGGGAGATCACCCGAGCACCCGGCGGGCGCCGCATCTATGAGCGGCACCACGATGAGCGCCTCGGCCGGCTATGGGTGGCGGCCCGCGCCCGGTTGTCGACCGACCTGGCCCGGGGGCGTCCGTTCGGTGCGCTGCACGGGCAGTACCCGGTCGAAGCGCTCTACCCCACGAGGAGCGCCGAGTCGCCCGCGTTCGTCCCGGGGGAGTGGCCGCTGGTCGTGGCGGACTGCCAGGACTGGTGCACACCGCAGTCGTGAACCTCGACATGCTGCCCGACGGCGGCCCACCGCGAGTGCTTGTGACATCGCCCACGTGTGTGAGTTTGGGTGCGAGCACGGAGTTCCGGTACAGTTTCACGTCGGCACGGCGTTCGCGTGACGAGTCCTCAGAGCACCTGTGAGGAGCCTCGGCGAGTGAAGGCCTTGACACCATGGGGTATGGTGTAATCGGCAGCACGACTGTTTCTGGTACAGTTAGTCTAGGTTCGAGTCCTGGTACCCCAGCGGAGAATCGTCCCGGGTCACTCCCCGGAGTCCGGTACGATTCTTTTTGTTTGCTCGGCCCCGTCGTCTAGTGGCCTAGGACGCCGCCCTCTCAAGGCGGTAGCGCCGGTTCGAATCCGGTCGGGGCTACATCCGAAGGCCCCCGCTCATCGAGCGGGGGCCTTCGTCGTCTCCTCAGATCCCCGGGCCCTCAGATCCCCTGCCGAACGCAACTCTGTGCGGCGTCAGAGCGCGCTGATGCCGCACAGGGTTGCGCTCGGCAAGAGGTGGGGTGGGTGTGTGGGGTGGGGCGCTGGTCAGAACTCCGAGAGCCGCGGCTGCGATCGGTCCTCGGTGGCTACCAGCACGTCCAGCAACATCCGCTCGAGCTCCAGGCGCTTCTCAGCGGCCTCCGGGGTACGCCAGAGGTTGATCTGCTCGTGCGGGTCATTCGCGAGGTCGTACAGTTCGCCGTCGCGTTCCCGTGCGGTCGAGGGCGGCCCATGATGCACCACGATCTTCCAGTCACCGCGGCGCAGCATGGTGGTGTGCACCGGTGGGTCGTAGGGCCAGCAACTGTCCCGATACTCCGAAAGCACCCAGTCCCGGTCCTCCCAGGCATCCTCGTCGGGCTCATCGTTGCGCCACAGGGGTGCCAGGTCCCGGCCCTGTTGCCGCGGCATTGCCTCCACCCCGGCGGCAGCGAGCAGCGTCGGAGCCAGGTCGATCCATTCCACGAGCTCATCTCGGACGGTACCGGCCGGGATGTGCTCGGGCCAGCGCACCAGCAGCGGCACCTTGAGCGAGCAGTCGAACATCATCGGGCCCTTGAGCAGCATCTGATGATCACCGAGCATCTCGCCGTGATCGCTGGTGAAGATCACGATCGTGTCCTCGGCCAATCCCTCCGCCTCGAGCGTGTCCAGGATGCGCCCCACCTCGTCGTCCACCAGCGTCACCATCGCGTAGTAGTGGGCGATGATGTCCTGGATCTCGTCCTCGGTATGGTCGACGAACCCGCGGGAGGATCCCGCATAGGAACTCTTCGACGCGTCCGTGTAGACCGCCGGCTTCGTCGACAGGTCAGACGTGACGGGCCGGGGGATCGAAGCGGCGTCGTACTGCGCGCGGTACTCCGGCGGCGACCCGAACCCGTGGTGCGGGTCGAAGAAGTTCACCACGAAGCAGAACGGCTTGTTCTTCTCCCGCCCGGTGGTGAGGTACTCGATCGTCTCCTCACCGATCCAGTGGGTGTAATGCTGCTCGGTCGGCAGATGATCGATCGCCGAGGCGCCACCGGTGGCTATCGTCTCCTCCAGCACGCCAGGGAATTTCTCCTCGAGCCAGCTGTGATAGTGGTTCGCCTCGCTGCGCACGTACGGGTCGTGGGACCACCGGAACACGCGGAACCCGTCGTCGATCCGCGGCTCGATGCGTCCGTACTGGGCGGCTCCGAGGTGGAACTTGCCCACCAGTCCGCAGTCGTACCCGGCATCGGTGAGCGACCGGGTGAAGAGCTGCTCATCGGGGTTGATATCCACCCCGTTCGCCCACAGTCCGTGGTTGTGCAGGTAGCGGCTCGTCATCAGGCTCGCCCGGGACGGCGCGCACACCGACGACTGCACGTAGCAGTTGGTGAACCTGGCGCCCTGGGCGGCGAGCCGGTCCAGGTGCGGGGTCCTGATGTGGGAGTTGCCGGCGGCGCCGAGAGCGTCCCAGCGTTGCTGGTCGGTACTGATGAGCAAGATGTTCGGGCGAGTCATTGTTCTCCGTGGTCGAGAGGTCGCATCGGTAGATGGGGCGGCTGGACTGCTAGTTCTTCACGGCACCGGCGATCCCTTCCACGAAGTGCCGCTGCAGCACGATGAACAGCAGCAAGATCGGCAGCAGCGAGAGTGAGGCGGCGGCCGCGAGGCCGGACCAGTCGGTGGAGTTGGTGCCCTCGAAGGCGAGCATCCCCACGGCAAGCGTGCGGTTCTGCGGCACCGAGAAGGTGAACACCAGCGGCAGGAAGAAGTTGTTCCAGGTGGCCAGGAATGTCAGCACCACCACGGTGGCCGTGATCGGACCGGACAGCGGCAGCATGATCCGGAAGAAGGTCCGCAGGAAACCGGCACCATCCATCAGGGCTGCCTCCTCCAGCTCCTTGGGCACCTGGGCGTAGAACCCGGCATAGAGCAGCACCGCAGCCACATGCCCACCACCGGCGAGGGCGAGGATCAGCCCGAGGTGGGAGTTGAGCAGCCCGAGCAGATCGCTGAGCTCGACCACGGGCACGATGAACAGCCCGGTGGGGATGAACATGGTGGCTGCGAGCACGCCGACGAGCAGCCGCCGTCCGACGAACCGGTACCGGGCGATCACGTAGCCGGCTGCGGCGCAACGCACCACCACGATCGCCACCGTGCCGACGGTCACGATGATCGAGTTCAGCATGTAACGGGCGAACCCGGCCTCGTCCCAGGCGCGGGAGTAGTTGTCCCAGTGCCACGTCTCAGGCCACAACGACAGGCCCGAGGAGAAGATGCCCATCGCGTCTTTCACCGAGGCCGAGACGATCCACAGCAGCGGGTACACCCAGGCCAGCGCGACCACGGCCAGGATCACCGTCTGGATCCACCGCGTGGTGTGGCGCGACAGGCCACGACGTCCGGGTGCACCATCCGTGGCGGAGGCGACCTCCGCCGTCGAGGATGTGGTGCGTTTCATCGGCGGGCCTCCTGACGTGCGCGAGCCAGCCGTGCCAGCAGCAGCATCGTTCCCACCACGATCACGGTAAGGATCCCGAACATCACACCGAGCGTGGCGGCGTAGCCGAGATTCGGGTTCGCTGCGGCGAACGCCTGCTCGTAGATGTAGACCTCGGTGACCAGGGTGGAGAAGAAGGGGCCGCCGCCGGTCATCGTGAGCACCAGGTCGAAGATCTGCATCGTCTCCACCACGGTGAGCAGCGTGATGATCACCACGAACGGCATCAGCAGCGGCAGGGTGATGTGCCGGAACCGGCCCCACGTTCCGGCACCGTCGATCTCGGCGGCCTCGTACAACTCCAGCGGGACCGTCTGCAATGCGGCGAGCCAGTAGATCAGCGTGATCCCCAGCCACTTCCAGATGTGGACCGCCATCACCGATTGCAGCGCCGTGTCCGAGCTGCCGAGGAAGTCGATCGGGGTGAGCCCGACCAGTTCCAGCAAGGCGTTCACCGGACCGGAGGAGGGATCGAGCACGAAGCCCATCACGATCCCGACGATCGCTGTGGTCGCCACGACGGGGATGAAGAACGCGGTTCGCAGAAGAGTGGCCAACGGCAGCTTCGGGTTGTTCAGCATGATCGCCAGCACGAGGGCCAGCGCCACGCGCACGGGCACGGTGACGGCGATGATGAGCATCGTCACGCCGACCGAGCGCCAGAACAACGGGTCGGCCAGCGCGCGCTCGTAGTTCGCCAGCCCGGTGAATGTGCGGTCCACCCCGAGGCCACGCCACTCCAACATCGAGTAGAAGATGCTGGAGATGCTCGGCCAGACGGTGTACATGCCGAACAGCACCACGGTGGGCAGCACGAAGACGTAGACCCACCAGCTCACCCGGCGGCGTGGACCGGCCGGGCGAGGGGCCGACGGCGTGGCTCGCCTCGGCGTTCGTTCTTCGGTGAGCAGTGTGGCCACGTCAGTACTGCTCCGGGGTGAAGTCGGTGCCGAGCTGGTAGTCGGCGAACACCCAGTCGTCGAGGGAGACCTCGACACCCTCGCCGGTCACGACGTCCAGCGCACGGTCGCGCTCGGCCGTGAGGGAGTCGCTGAAGGTGCTCAGCGCGTCGCGCGCGTTGTCGATATCGCCACCGAGGTAGCCCTGAACGATCTCGCCGAGGGTGGGGCGCACCTCCTCCATCTGGGCGATCACCGCGCCGACGCCTGGATTGCGCACGGCCGGGCTAGGGGCGAGGTGGCACTGCTGGGAGAAGATCTCGATCGCGCGGGTGTAGACCGGGTCCACGTCGGCCTCGGCGACGACGGACAGGTCTGCGGGCGGCTGGTCCATGTTCAACGCCAGGGCCTGCGCGAAGTCCGGCTGAGCGAGTAGGGAGAATAGTGCACTGACGTCCTCGGGGCGCCCCGAGGCAGCGGACTGCCAGAACTGACCTGCTGAGGGTCCGCGGGCAGTGACGCCGGCGCCGTCGGGCGTGGGCAGATTGGTCACCGCCACGTGGGGGAGGAATTCCGGGAACTGACCAGCAAGCACGCCGGCGTTCCAGGGGCCGTCGAAGAAGATCGCGGCCTCCCCGGCCGCCCAGCGGGCGCGGGCCTCGAGTGCGTCCAACGATGTGGAGGCCGGCAGCATCACACCGTCGGTGATCAGCGACTTGAGAAACTCGAGTGCGTCGAGGAACCCATCGCCGTGGTAGAGGTACTCACCGGTCGCAGCGTCGGTGACTTCCGCGGCACCCACCCCTGCGGTGTTGAACGCCAGGTTCGCACCCGCGCCCTGCGCGAGGTCGACGAGCTGCTCCTCGAGCCGACCGGTGAAGGCGAGAGTGCCGACCCAGGCGGGTTGGCCGGAGTCGGTGATCGCCCGGCACACCGCACGGAAGTCGTCCCAGGACACACCTGTCGCCTGCGGGTCACCACCGGCCGCCTCATAGGCATCAGCGTCGAACCAGCTCAGGCTCGAGTGCTGCTGGTGGGTGAAGATCGGCACCGCGTATACCTCGCCGCCGAAGGTGTGGACGCCCTCGAACAGTCGTCCGTCGGTCGCGGCTTGGGCATCGGCGTCCAGTGTGACCGGTGTGATCAGCTCCTGGTCCACGAGCGCGTTCGGTGGGATCCCGGTCAAGTTGCTGAACACGGCGGGCATCTGGTCGCTGCCGAGCGCGAGCTGGAGCGCCTGCCCCATTTCGTTCGGGTTGTAGACCGTGCGTTCCACCTCGCCGCCACCAGCATCGGCCCAGGTGTCGAATACTCCCTGCATGGCGCCCTCGAGCGGCTGGAAGTGGTCCCACCATTGCAGCGGCCCGCTGGTACCGCCGGACTCGGATCCGCCGGCAGTGCCGGATTCACTGGTGTCAGAGGTGGAGGAGCGGCTGCAACCGGCCAGGGCCGCAGCCAGCGCAGCAGCGGCGGAAGCACCGAGGACGGTGCGTCGGCTCGGGGTGATCATGGAATCTCCTTCGATGGGTACATCGTTGTACCGGTGGACGGTAGTCATGCCGAGATGAGTGGTCAACGGTGCTGACTGGGTGCTGTGAGGGTCTGCCGTATCGAGTGGAACTGCAGTGGAACTATCGATTGTGGATCATCGACGCGTCCTGTGTGGCGTGATGGAGCGGCTTCGATTGTGCCGCTTGCTAGCCTGATCCAGGATGAACTGTGTCAGTAATGGCTGGACGACAGGAGGGCTGTGGTGACCCGAGCGTCGACCCTGGTCATCAGACCAGGGGAGCATGACCGGGTGCGGGAGCTGGCCGAGAGCGGGCGGACCGCACAGGCGCTGCGTGCCCGCGCTGTCCTGCTTGCCGCGGAGGGTTGTTCGCACACCGAGATCGCGCAGCGCCTGGCCGTCTCGCGACAGAGTGTGGTGACGTGGCGTCGGCGATACGAGGAGTCCGGCCTGGCCGGGCTGGATGATCGGGACCGCTCCGGGCGCCCTGCAGTGATCGATCCGTGGGCCGCCGTGCAGCCGGCGCTCGTGCCCGCGCCGCACGGCAAGCGCTGGAGCTCACGTTCCCTCGCTGCGCACCTGGACGTCAGTCCGGCGACCGTGTCACGAGCGTGGCGCGCGCACGGGTTCACACCCGTGGACGGCGGTGCCGTGCGGCTGGGATCGGCACCGCCGATCCACGCCGCGAAGGTTGAACTGGTGGGGATCCACGCGGCCGGGCCGTTCGGCGTGGCGGCATTCCGGAGTCGGAACGAGCGACGGAGCGTGCCGGCGCGGCGAGGTCCTGGCGACCAGGGGCTCGGACCTGCGGACGTGGAGAGCGGGCGTGCGGATCCGGTGGCTGCGTTGCCTGAGCTGCTTGAGTCAGCTGCCCATGGTGCGAGGGACCCGGAGTTGTTGCACGCGTTCCTGCGCGGGCACGATGACTGCGAACTGCTCGTGACTCCCGGGGTGGCCGCGCTGGGTGTGTACCGCTGCCACAGCGTGGGCCAGTGGCAGGCGATGGTGCGGGTGCTGGCGGCGCTACACGGTCAGTGCGGTGGCCCCCGGTTGGAGCTCTCCACGGCACCGACTGTGCTGGGAAGCACCTCTCGGCGTCCAACATCTTCTGAATCGGCCCAGGTGACACCTCGCGTGACGATGCGCGAGGTGGCAGCGGACGCAGGGGTGTCGATCAAGACGGTCTCGAACGTCCTGACCGGCGCGAAGAAGGTGGAGTCTCAGACGCGGGGACGGGTGGAGGCCGCGATCGACCGGCTCGGCTACCAGGTCAACACCGCAGCACGGCAGCTGCGGACCGGCCGTCGCGGGCAGGTGGTGCTGGCCGTGCCGGAGTTTCGCGTGAACTACTTCGCCGAGCTCGCCGAACAGCTCATCGATGCCGGCGCAGAGCGTGACGTGAACATCCTCGTGCAGATGACGCGTGGGCGGCGAGAGCGCGAGCTGGAGATCGTGGCGGCAGCCCGCGGGCTGGCTGACGGCGTGATCATGGTGGCGCAGGGGATGAGCGAAGGCGACCTGCCCGAGCTCTCCGCGAGCGGTGCGTTCGTGCTGCTCGGGGAGAACGTCAGCGGAGCGTCCGTGGACCACATCACCATCAGTAATGCTGACGCCGCACGGACGGCGATGGAGCACCTGCTCGCCGCTGGTCGCCGGCAGGTGGTGCTCCTCGGGCTTGGCAGCAGCCCGGTCTCGGCGGCGAGAGTGCGAGGCTGCCGAGCGGCGGCGGCCTCATACGGTCTGCAGCTGGACAATCGCCTCCTCGTCCCGGCGGGGCCGTGGCATCGGGACGCGGGGGAGCGGGCCATGCTCGACTTCCTGGATCGTGGCGTGCCGTTCGACGCGATCGTCGGCTTCAACGACGAGCTCGCTCTCGGCGCTGCTCGCGCCCTGCTCACCCACGGTGTGCACGTTCCCAGCGATGTGGCGATCGTGGGATTCGACGACTCCGAGGACGCTGCCTACTCCACCCCGAGCATCACTTCGATCGCCCCCGACATGGCCCACATCGCGCGACGCGCGCTCGAACTGATCGACGAACGTCAGCGCGCGACCCGAACGCGCGCCCCTGTCCAGGTCACCGCGCCGTACACGCTGGCGGTACGGGAGTCGGCGCCGTGACAGTTTGCGGCGATGCGTCACCGCGTGCGGCACACCTCGGCCGCGAACCGCACCGACCGCTCCCGCAGGCCCGCCACCCGGTTCGCGACGAACCGTTCCCGATCGGCGTCGGTACTCGCCTCGGTACGGGTGGGACGCCGTCGGACGTTCTTCGAGCAGGCAAAATCGGTGCACACGAGGGTCCCGATGGTGTCGCCGCGGCGCCCGGCTGCGCCCGCGCGAGGGGCCACGTAGAGGCTCACGTCGTCCACGGCCACGATGTCCTCGCACCAGGCGCACATCGCCTTCCGACGGCGGCCGCCCGGTTCGGGCGCGCGCAGCAGCAGGGCGGTCGGAGCCTCGTCCAGCTCGAGGACGACGTAGGCATTGAGTGGCGCCTTCGGGTCGCGCCAGCCCAGGTATTCCAGGCGGTCCCAGCGGACGGCGTCGAGGTCGGGGAGTACGGCGCGATTGGCCTCGCCGCGGGTGGCGTTGACGAAGGCGCGACGAATCTTCTTCTCGGTCAGGGGATTCATGAGGGTCTTCTCCAGTCGGTGGGCATGGCTCAGCGCCGCGCCGTCACCGCCGGATCGATCTCAGCGGTGGGCGCGGGGACGGGCCAGCCTGGAGCAGGCCATGGCGGCCACCTCGGCTCCCGACGTTCGGCGTCCCATCGAATCCTCTCTTCGTTCCGCACGGGGTGTTTCCCGGCGGCGGTACGAGGCTACGCGCAGCCGCTGTGATCGTGCGAACGTTTTGTCCGGACGTTCGTCATCGCGCTACGCATCGACCCGCGCACGAGGGTTTGGTGCCGGCACCAGGGCGCCCATGTCCTCGCGCATGTGGTGTACCTGGGTGCGGAGGCGGTCGCGTAGTGCCGCGTGTTCGGGCAGGTGGGCGAGGTCGTGCCGCTCACTGATGTCGGAGTCCAGGTTGTAGAGCTCGACCCGGTCGTCTTCGAAGAACTCCACGAGTTTCCAGGGGCCTTCGCGGACGGCGGCCGAGGGTGTTCCGCCTTGGTTGGCGTAGTGCGGGTAGTGCCAGTGGATGGGTCCGCGTTCGAAGGGTTCGCCGCGCAGCAGGGGCAGGATGGATACGCCGTCGGTGTGTTGTTCCGGGTGGGCGGGGAGGCCGGCTGCTTCGAGGAGGGTGGGGTAGAGGTCGGGGGTGGTGGTCGGCTCGGTGGTGACGCCCGGGGTGACCACCTCGGGCCAGTGCACCAGGAGCGGCACGCGTAGGCCGCCGTCGTAGGTCCATCCCTTGCCTTCGGCCAGGGGTGCGTTGCAGGTGGGTGAGCCTTCTGCGGTGGCGAGGCCGCCGTTGTCGGAGGTGAAGATGACGATCGTGTTGGTGCCCTCGACCGCGGCCAGGAGGCGGCCGATGTTGGTGTCGAGGTTCTCCACCATCGCGGCGTAGGTGGGGTCGGACTGCAGGAGCCGGCGGCGCACGCGTTCGGGCTGCTTGTGCCAGGCGGGGTGCTGCTCGCCGTCGGCGAAGGTTTCGCACCTGTCCAGGCCGAGCCGGGCGGCCTTGGCCTGGTACTTGGCCACCAGCTCGGCCGGTGCCTGGATCGGAGTGTGGACGGCGTAGTGGGCCAGGTGCAGGAAGTAGGGGCGGTCTCCGGCGCCTTCGATCAGGCCGATGGCTTCGTCGGTGAGTCGGTCGGTGAGGTATTCCCCGTCTGGTCCGTCGGGCAAGGTGTGCAGCCCGTAGGGGGAGAAGTAGCCCTGGGGTGGTTGTCCCTTGCCGGTGCCGCCGATATTGATGTCGAAGCCGTGCGCCTCGGGGAGGGTGTGCGGAGTGGAGCCGAGGTGCCATTTGCCCACGTTCCAGGTCTGGTAGCCGCCGTCGCGTAGGGCGCGGGGCAGGGAGTATTCGCTGGTGGGTAGGCAGGCGAAGTAGGGCACGTCCTGGAGTTTCCCGACGGCGTGGCCTCCGATGTACTGGGTGACACCCACGCGTGCGGGGTACTTGCCCGAGAGCAGGCTCGCCCGGGTGGGCGAGCACACCGGTGCGGCCGCGTAGGCGTCGGTGAACCGCACGCCCTGGGTGGCGAGACGGTCCAGGACCGGAGTCTCGTAGAAACTGCTGCCGTAGCAGTCCAGATCCGCCCAGCCCAGATCGTCGACGAGCACGAGCACGATGTTCGGTGGGGCAGGGGATTCGGGTGAACGGGCATCGGTGACCATGAACCCTATGGTGCCCGACGGCGTCCGGTGCTCCGGTCAGGCCGGAGGTAGCCCCGTAGGGAAGCCGTCGATGCTGGCCCGGTTCTTGGTCTGCTGGTACTCGACCAGGCCGTCCTCGCCCTTCTTCGCGGCCCAGGAGTCCATCAATGGCCGTTCACTCTCGAACTCGTAGAAGGGCACCCCGTACCCGCAGGAGGTCTGCACCAGGTCGATGTCGAGCACGAAGATGTTCCGGGCTCCGCGCATCGGCGGGAAGAGGCCGTAGAGCTCGTCCCATTCGGCGTCCGGTTCGTGCACGGCGCGGGCGGTGCCGTACAGCCTCAGGATCATCGGCGCTCGCTCGAAGGAACAGAACATCACCGTCATCCGCGGGGTGTCCAGCAGGTGAGCCGCGGTCTCGTTGCCACTGCCCGTGCCGTTCAGCCACACCACCCGGGTCGGGGAGACGATCCGCAACGAGTCCAGGCCCTTGGGGGAGACGTTCACCCGCCCGTCGCGGGCTGCGGTGCCGACGAAGTACAGATGCTGAGCCTCGATGAAACGACGCAGGCGGTCGGTGATCTCGGGGTACTGGGTGGCCATAGGGACATTGTGGGACACAGCGCCGGCGCATATTTGTCTGGTAACTGGGTAACACGTACACTTGCTGGATGTTATGTGGTCGACAACGAGGAGTCGAACTGTGAGCCGTCCGAACGTGCTCCTGATTACCAGCGATCAGCAACACTGGGACACGATCGGGGCGTTCAACTCCGAGATCCACACGCCGAATCTGGATCGGTTGGTTCAGGAGGGGGCAGCGTTCTCGCGGACGTACTGCCCGAACCCGACGTGCACACCCACACGAGCGTCGCTGATCACGGGCAAGTACCCGAGCGAGCACGGCGCGTGGACGTTGGGCACGAGCCTGCCTGAGTCCGAGCCCACAATCGGCGCTCACCTCAGCGAGCGGGGCTATCGGACGGCGTTGGTCGGCAAGGCGCACTTCCAGCCGTTGCGGAGCACGGAGGAGTACCCGTCCCAGGAGGCGTACCCGCTGCTGCAGGACCTCGACTACTGGCGTGACTTCCACGGCCCGTACTACGGCTTCGACCACATCGAACTCGCCCGGAACCATACGGCCGAGTCGCACGTGGGTCAGCACTACGGAGTCTGGCTGACCGAGAAGTGCGGGGACGACTGGAAGCAGTACTTCCGAGCGCCTACAGGGACCATGCCCCACGAGGTCCAGCACACGTGGCCGATCCCCGAGGAGCTGCACTACAACACCTGGATCGCCGAGCGTACGAACGCGCTGCTGCAGAACTATCAGCGGGCCGGTGAGCCGTTCTTCCTGTGGTCGAGCTTCTTCGATCCGCACCCGCCGTACTTGGTGCCCGAGCCGTGGGACCGGATGTACGACCCGGACAAGATCACCATCCCGGATGGGATCGAGGGGGAGCACGAGCGCAATGCCCCGCACTTCGGGCTGGTGCGCACGCAGGAGCCGGACTTTAGTGAGTGGGAGGAGACCGGGCACAGGATCCACGGGTTCGAGTCCCACCTGCGGGACGAGGCTGAGCGACGGCGTCTGGTCGCGACCTACTACGGCATGGTGAGCATGCTCGATGCCTACGTGGGCAAGATCTTGGACGAGCTCGACCGGCTCGGACTGGCGGAGAACACGATCGTGGTGTTCAGCACCGACCACGGGCACCTGTTTGGCCAGCACGGGCTCCAGGCGAAGCGGCCGTTCCACTACGAGGACCTGCTGCGGGTCCCGTTGCTGGCGCGCGGCCCGGGGATCGCATGTGGTCACCAGACCTCGGCACTGCAGTCCCTGGTCGACTACGCGCCGACTGTGCTGGACATGATCGGTGAGGACGTGCCGGCCGAGATGACCGGCGTGAGCCAGAAGGCCGTCTGGTCGGGGGAAGTGGAGTCGGCACGTGAGCACGTGTTGTGCGAGTTCCATCATGAGCCGACCACGGTCAACCTGCGCACCTACATCGAAGACCGGTACAAGATCACCGTCTACCACGGCCGCGAGTACGGCGAGCTGTTCGACCTTGAGCGCGATCCTGGCGAGTTCCACAACCGGTGGGACGACCCAGACCATGCGGCCATCAAGTCCGACCTGCTGCTGCGCTTCGTCTGGGCCGAGATGGGGCGGGAGCCGATGCCGATGCCGCGGATCAGCGTGGCCTGACAGAGAGGTTGGGCGCACCATGCCCGCTGTGGGTGGGCACCGAAGAGAGGGAAGCAATGATGCAATCCAACGACTGGAGTACTGAGTTTCTACGACCCGACGATCAGATGCCCGCGGGCGGCGAAACGAGTTTCACGACGTCGATGAGCCGGCGAACGGTACTTGGTGCCGCCGGGGCGCTCGGCCTAGCCGGGCTGACCGCAGCATGTTCGGGCATGAGTTCGACGAACGACAGTAGCGGCGGTAGCGCTGGTACCGGAACGGTTCGAGTCTGGACCGTTCAGTCCGGACCTGAGACGGAGGCTTTCGAACGCGCACAGTTGGAAGCGTTCGGTCGGCGGAACCCGGACATCGGTGTTGAACTGCAGGTCCTTCCGCCGGAGCAGTTTGCCAACGCCATGCAACTCGCGTTCACGGGAGGTGAGGACATCCCCGACGTGTTCCGCCACTCTGCGGGTCAGGGAGTCCACCTGCGCAGCGCACTCGAACGCGGATGGGTTCGTCCGGTCACCGAGTTCATCACGGACGAGTTCGCGAGCAGGTTCCCCCATTGGGTGTACGACGGCGCGAGCGCACTGTACGTGGACGGGGAAGCGTACGGCGTCCCGCGAGCGGACACCTTTGCCAATGGCTCGCGTATGTTGTATTACAACGTCGACATCCTCGAACGTTTCGGATTCTCCGGGCCGCCTGAGACGTGGTCGGAGTTTCGCGAGATTGCTGCGAAGATCAGCACCGACGGCAACAATGCCGTTTACGGTACCGCGCTCGTGGGCGCGAACATTGCGTCGTTCCAGATCCTGCAGAACTTGGCCGGTCCCCAGCACTACCGCGATGATGCGGAAACCCCCATCAGCTTGCTGACCGGCGAACCGGCGATGTCCGAACCGTCGCTAGTGGAAACAGTGGAGTTGCTCCAGGCCATGAATCGCCAAGGGTCGTTCACGCCGGGGTGGGAGACGTGGGCGCCGTCCGATGCCATCCAGCAGATGGCCTCGGGCCGACTCGGCATGTACATCTTTCCGATCTTTCATGCGGCCCAACTGCGGCAGGCCAACCCTGACCTCAATCTGGGGATCGCCCGGCCGCCTGTGCCGGACGCCGGGCGATCTGGCTCGCGGGCACCCGCCGACACTGTGCTCCCGTGGTGGATGATGAGTGCCGAGGTGCGTGACCCGGAGGCGGCCTGGCGCCTCATGGACTTCTACGGGTCTGTCGAGTACCAACGCGCTGGATTTCTGGAGGAACAGCGGATCTCCATCATGCCGGGTGTCTATGACGGGATCGATGTCGACCAGGACACTCTTGCCATACGAGAGATCGCCCAAGACCTCGTGCGCCAGCGGCCATCCCCGTCTCGTCGCTCGCCGGAGGCCGACACCTTCTACGACACCCTGGTCGCCGATGCCCCTCGGCCCGCGCCGGCAGAGCTGTACGTGAACGCGATCGTCACCGAATCCGACTTTGCCGCGACAGCTGCTGAATACGACGAGGCAGTCACGCAACTCATCGACGAGAAGATCGCAGCAGGAGCTATTGACAGCATGGAGGCCTTCACATTCCCGGACTGGGACCCGCTCGAAGACTATGAAGGGTGACCACACCGCCATGAGAGCCATCGTCGTCATGTTCGACAGCCTCAACCGGCATTTCCTGGAACCGTACGGGACTGACTGGACGCACACACCGAACTTTCAGCGCCTCGCCGAACGTACAGTGACATTCGACCGCTGCTACGCCGGCAGTCTCCCGTGTATGCCGGCCCGGCGGGAGCTGCACACCGGACGGCACAACTTCCTGCACCGCTCCTGGGGCCCGCTCGAACCCTTCGACGACTCCATGCCCGAACTCCTCAAGGAGCACGGCATCTACACCCACCTGGTCACCGATCACCAGCACTACTTCGAAGACGGCGGGGCCACCTTTCACACCCGGTACAACAGCTGGGAGTTCTTCCGTGGGCAGGAGGGCGACCCCTGGAAGGGGCATGTCGGTGGTGTGGATGGCATCCCCACCGGGGACAAGCCGCCCAAACGTCGCCAGGACCGGATCAACCGCGAGTACCTCGTGACGGAGGCCGACCACCCCAGACCCGCACCTTCGACGCAGGCCTGGAGTTCATCGACACCAACAAGAACGAGGACGGCTGGTTCCTGCAGCTGGAGACATTCGACCCGCACGAGCCGTTCTTCTCGCACAAGCCCTACAAGGACCTCTACCCGCACGAGTACGACGGCCCGGAGTTCGACTGGCCGTCCTACGCCCCGGTCGCCGAACCCGGCGACCAGGTCGCTCACGCCCGCTACGAATATGCGGCGCTGCTGTCGATGTGCGACGAGTCGCTCGGGCGGGTCCTCGACGTGATGGACGAGAACCAGATGTGGGACGACACTCTCCTGATCGTCTGCACCGACCACGGGTATCTACTCGGTGAGAACGGCTGGTGGGCGAAGCTGGTGATGCCCTGGTATGACTCGCTCGTGCACACCCCGCTCTTCGTGTGGGACCCGCGATCCGGTGCCCACGGTGAGCGCCGCTCCAGCCTCGTCCAGACGATCGACATCGCGCCCACCCTGCTCGACTGGTTCGGCCTTGAGTCGACGCCGGACATGCAGGGTGTCCCCCTCGCTCGCACCGTGTCCGAGGATCAACCGGTCCGTGAAGCCGGGCTCTTCGGGTCCTTCGGAGCCCATGTCAACGTCACGGACGGGCGCTACGTGTACATGCGAGCCCCCGACGACCCGGCCGGTGAGGCGACTCTCCACGACTACACGATCATGCCGACGAGGATGAGAGGCCGGTTCAGCGTCGACGACCTCGCCGGTCTCGAGCTCGCGGAACCGTTCACCTTCACGAAAGGGCTCCGGACGCTGCGTGTTCCCGCCGAGGCCCACCCCGCCTGCAGCTTCGGCACCCTGCTCTTCGACCTGACCGCCGACCCCCGGCAACAGACGCCCATCACCGACCCCGAGATCGAACACCGCATGATCGGCCTCCTGCACGACCTCCTGGTCCGCAGTGACGCCCCGGACGAGCAGTTCGACCGGCTGGGACTTCCCCGGCCTGGTGAGGATCTGGACGGTTCCCCGCACTGGCTCCGAGCGCACCGCGGCAGGGACCGTGCCGTCCAGGAGGCGACCGAGATGAGCCACGAACGACGCGTGGCGCACGCCTTGGCCCGCCTCGCCCCCGGCGTCCTGGACTACCGATGGCTGAACAGCTCCGTACACCAGCTGACGGCCGACCCGGTGGCGGCACCCGTCATTCAGCGCCATGCCCCAGGAGCGCTCCGTGACGAGCTGCTCACCGTCGGGCCTGACATCACCCTGCTGGATCTCGCAGTCGCCAACCCCGAGTTGGTCAACCTCGAAAGCGTCCGAGCCGTGCTCGACGCCCTGTCCGCAGCATCGACCGCCGCGGTCAGCTGATCAGCCGTCAGCTGATCAGGCCAGGCGGTCCAGCTCGTCGAGGGGGACCGGATGCACGGGCGCCTCGCCTCGTGCGAACGCTGCCAGCTCGTCCAGTGCTGCGTCCGCGAGTCGCCGCACCTCCGTCGTCTGGGCTCCGGCCAGATGGGGGGTGAGTGTCACGTTCGGCAGGTCCCACAGCGGCGACCCGGGTGGGAGCGGCTCGGGCTCGGTGACGTCGAGGATGGCCGAGAGGCGGCCGCTGACGCACTCGCGTTCCAGGGCGGCCGGTTCGATCAGGCTGCCACGGGCGGTGTTGATCACGGTGCCGGCATCCGGAATGAGGGCGAGGCGTTCGGCGTCGAGCATGTGGCGCGTTGCCGGCGTGGCCGGAGCATGGACGCTGACGATGTCTGCTCGCCGAAGAAGGTCGTCGAGCTCGACCAGAGCCGCCCCGGCGTCATGCACGTCGTGGCGGTCCGCATACGGATCGGCCACCAGGACGTTCACGCCCAGGTTCCGAAGCAGGGCGACCACCCGTCGTCCGATGCGCGAGAACCCGATGATCCCCACCGTGCGTCCGTAGGCCGAGGCCAATGCAGTCGGACGAGTCTTCGTGGTGCGTTGGGCGCGGAACGTCTCGATGGTCGAGAAGACGCGCTTGGCGGCCATGATGACAGCGGCGAACGTGAACTCGGCGACAGGGATCGCGTTCGCCGCCGCGGCCGAGGTCACGATGATCCCGCGGTCCAGGCATTCCGGTGTGGCGATGGCCTTGACGGACCCGGCCGCGTGGGCGACCAGGCGAAGGCGCGGGGTCGCGTCCAGGACGTGATGGGTCAACTGCGGAGCGCCCCACCCGGTGATGAGGACCTCGACGACCTGCAACCAGTCCTTGGGAAGTTGGTCCGGGGAACTCACGCAACCATAGCCGCCGAGGTCGGCCACAGCCCGCAAACGTTGCTGTTGCACCGCTCCGAAGCCATTGCTCCAGGCGTGTTCGTTCATCACGACGGCAGTGCGGGGCTGCCGGTGGCCTGCGACCTCACCTTGACCTGAGGTACCCGTCGACTTCATACTAGCCAGGTTATCAGACAAACTGGTGACATGGTGATAGGAGTTCGCGGTTCGGATTCCGTGAGTCGATCGCTACGGCTGATGACGACCCTTCTGGAAATGAGTGTTGTCGGGCCGGATTCCTGAACGCCAGAGCCTTTGTCCTTGATGTCTCGATCTGTAATTGTGAAGACCGGAGAAGGGATAGTGATTACTGTGGAACCGTCCACCACGGCCGAAAGAGTGACGTACGGTGCTGCCTATTATCCAGAACAGCGCGCACAAGAGGAATGGGCTCAAGATCTCGGCCTGATGGCGCGCGCAGGAATGAACGCTGTGCGAATCGCGGAATTCTCCTGGAGCAGATTGGAGCCCCGTTCGGGAGACTACGACTTCCACTGGCTAGAACAGTTTCTCGATCTCGCCGCTGAAGCCGGTATTGGCGTCGTGCTCTCGCCACCGATGCGGACGGCTCCAGCGTGGCTCGTATCGGAGGAGCCAGAGATCATGGCGGTTGATTCGGACGGGACCAGGCTCGCCTATGGCGCGAGGTACACCTTCTGTGTCAACCATCCGCGACTTCGTCGGGCGGGCTGTGCCCTCGCCACGTGGCTCGCACGTCAGTTCGGTAGTCATCCGGCGGTGGCGGCATGGCACCTCGACAATGAGTATGGCGCCGACGTCGACTGCCACTGTGAGGTCTGTCGCGAGACCTGGACAGCCTGGTTGACCGTTCAGTACGCCTCCGTCGGTCAACTCAACGAGGCATGGGGAACAGTCTTCTGGGGACTCGAGTTCTCAGCCTTCGAACAGATCCCTACGCCAAGCCGGACTCTCAAGGAGCGCCGAAACCCTGGACATTGGCTCGCCTGGCGCAGGTTCCGATCGGCCAGCACTGTCGGTACTGTGGCCGAGCATGCGCAGGCTGTGCGAGCAGGTCATCCAGATGCCGTGATCACTACGAACGCCCAACCACCAAATCACTCGCGCGATTTCAACAACGCGACCGACTACTACGAACTCTATAAAGACCTAGACGTTGCGGGTACCAACTACTACCCCCCGTACGGCGACGAGTGGCGCCGATTAGAGGTCGCACTCGCCGCCTGCCGAAGTTACAAGGACGACGGCTTCGAGATATTCGAGCTGCGCAACGGGCCGCATGCAATTCCGGGTAGGTCTGGAAACTCTCCACAGCCCGGTGAGGTTGAACGTCTCGCCGTGCATGCGCTTTCGCACGGCGCCAATGGGCTGTACTTCTTCCGGTGGAATTTCTTTGGTCGGGGATTCGAGCAGTACCAAGGCAGTGTGCTGACGGCCGCCGACCGACCTGGCCGGATCTATGACGAGGTCAGCAGGGTGGGCCAACGGCTCGGAATCACCGCGTCTTCTCTGACGGACACGCGCGTCATCAGCCATGTAGCTGTGATGTACGACCCACAGGCGCGGTGGCTCGCTGAGTATGAGATCGGAGAACGCGGACCTGCGAGTATGTACCTGGACACGGTCCGTGCGTTGTTCAGCTCCATTCGCAACCTACGACGAAATGTGGACCTCGTGCCACCGCATGGAGCGTGGCAGCGCTATCAGGTTCTCGTCCTTCCCATGATGATGCTGATGGATGAGGATCTTGCTCAGCGGCTGACCCGATTCGTGCAGGACGGGGGGACCATTGTGTGCTTACCCCTTACTGGGGTACGCGACCTGGAGGCGGGTATTCATCATGGCCGTATCCAGACGACGATGGAACTACTGCTCGGTAGCACCAGGGACGAGTACGTGACCATTCCCCACGGTGAGGTCGTACTGTTCCGCTGGGCGGGAAGGACGTACCGTGGTCGGCACTATGCCGATCTCCCGCAACTCGAGCGTGCGACCGCCGCCGGAGATTTCGAGGGCGCGTGGTTCGCGGGCACGCCCTGCGTGATGGAAAATCACGTAGGAGGCGGCCGGGTGATGGCCATCGCGACCTTCCCTGATCCTGACTTCTATGCGTCCTTCTTCGAGCGGCTGTTCGAGGATGTGGCACTGCCACCCATCAGAGGAGTCGAAGCCCCACCTCTGGTGGACGTGGCGGAGCGTCGATCCGACAGGCGGCGTCTGGTCTTCCTCATCAACGGCTCTAGTGATGTGCAGACTGTCCATGTCTCAGGCGATGCCGAGGATGTCTGGAACGCCGCGCATGTCAACGGGGTTCTCGAACTTGTGCCCTTTGGGGTGGCAGTACTCGATTTCGGTCGTGCGTGACCGATCTGGTCGCAACTGTCAGCGTCACACGGACCTGGTGTGCAGGGATGGCGGAGATCGGTCTGCTGATCCGCGCTGAGTAGCCGATGCCATCGAGGGCGGCGTGGCGGGTCGTCGCAGGCGTTGCTCGTCCCCGCGCTCGCAAATGGACCCCAGGGCTGTCTGCTTGACCTGGGACGGCGACAGAAGACATACTAGCCCGGTTATCAGACAACCGGGCGACCCTGAGATATGAGGAGATGGTTCGATGAAGAGCCGCACAACCCTCGCAAGTGCAACGATCCTTGCCCTGACCTTCTCTGCAGCGACCGCTTCGATGGCGGGTGCAGATCTTCAAGCGAGCGGTGTGGAGGAAGTGCATGTCGCCACTGACGGCGATGATGCGGCCTCCGGGACGGCGACCGATCCGGTCGCGACTCTCGACCAGGCTCGTGACCTGGTGCGGGGGTCGATCTCGGACGGGATGGACGGTGACGTCAGCGTGATCGTGCATGGTGGTGACTACTACCGCGACGAGCCGCTCGAGCTCGACGAGCGTGACTCAGGGCGGGACGGCCATCAGGTGCTCTGGACCAGTGCGCCAGGGGAGGTAGCGCGGATCCACGGTGCCCGTGAGATTGCAGGTAGCTGGGAAGGTACCGACCACCCGGAGATCGTGCGGACCTCCCTCCCGGAGGTCGCGAGTGGGCAGTGGCGCTTCGACCAGCTTTTTGTCGACGGCGCACGTCAGACGAAGGCCCGGTACCCAGACGTCGGCTATCTCCATGGTCACGGTGGCGGCGAGCGAACCTCCTTCATGACCGACGCAGGTGACCTACCGGACTGGCAGGTCGTTCCAGGGGCGCAAGCGGTCGTGTGGAGCACCCCCTTCTTCGCAGATACGGCACCCATCGCATCGATCGATCCGAGCCAGAACCTCGTCACCCTAGAGTCCGAGACGCTGCGCAGTGGCGGCGGCCGGTACTACCTCCAGGGCTTCCGTGAAGCTCTCGACAGCCCGGGGGAGTTCTTCCTCGACGAGTTGGCGGGCTACCTCTACTACTGGCCGGAGTCTGCGGTGGAGGAGCTAACGATCACCGCACCGACGACGGACCGGGTGTTCGAACTCTCCGGTTCCGGACCGGACCAGCCCGTACAGAACGTCAGTCTGACCGGGCTGGAAGTGAGCACGTCAAGGTTCGCCGAGCGGTTCAGCGAGACGCATGACATCGAGTGGAACCGCCCGGCGCCTGCGAACACTCCTGCCCTCATCTACCTGGAGAACGCTCGGAACGTGACCATTGCGGACAACGTGCTGGAGAACGCCGGATTCAGCGCTGTGACAATGCACCTCTCGGCCACCGACAACGCCGTCTCCGGCAATGAGGTCAGCGGCTTCGGCTATCACGGTGTCCTCCTGATGGGCACGATCAGTGGAACGTTCGACGAGTCCGGTAATCAGGTCTACGACAACAAGCGCAACACGGTGGCCGATAACTACATCCATCACGGCGGAGTGCTCGTTGGGCACGGCGGTGGGATCTTCCTGCACCAGAGCGGCGAGAACGCGATCGAGCACAATGTCATTCACGATATGCCCCGCTACGGCATCGGGATGAAGGGGAACCGCGGACCGCACGTGAGTGACCAGCTCACGAGCCGTGACAACCTGATCCGCTACAACGATATCTCGCGCGTGCTGCAGGACAGTGACGACGCCGGCAGCATCACACTGACCACGGCGGGTACTGGCAACCTGGTGGAAGCGAACCGCATCCACGACATGGTGGCCGCCCGCTCCTCCAAGGGTCAGGCTTTCGGTGTCTATCTTGACAACAATGTGCAGGACACCATCGTCCGTCAGAACCTTGTGTTCGGTGCCGACACGCTGGCGAACGGTCCGGAGTACGGTCCGATCCATGCCAAGGGTCCTGGCAATGTGGTCACCGACAATGTGCTCGTCCAGGACGGCACGTATGGGTCGGGCTTCGGGATGCGTCTGTCTCAGCACGGCAACAATGACGCCGTCGACCATGAGTACTACCGCAACATCATCGTGGTGGAGACGCCCGGGGCGGCCTTCTACGAGTTCCAGAACTTCGAGGAGGAGAACCTGCTCGCATCGGATTTCAACCTGTTCTACGATCCCGATGGCGATTACGCAGTACGGGGAATCCCTGGCGTATCCGACCTGGACGACTGGCGGTTCTTCCTTGACTCCCGGTACGACCAGTCCTCCGTGGCGGCTGATCCCCTGTTCCGGGACCGTGCAGGCGAGGACTTCGTTCTAGCGCCGCAGTCACCCGCCTTCGAGCTGGGATTCCAGCAAGCGGACTACACACGCATCGGGACAACGGACCATGCCTCCTTCGAGGCGGGACCGCTCGATCGTATTGAGGTGAGCTCAGCCGGCAATCCCACTCGCGCCGACGTGCCCATCGGCGGCAGCGTCCCGCTGACAGTGGCGGCCCGGGACGCCGTCGGACTTCTCCTGCACGGCGCGAACGTCACCTACAGCAGTGCCGACGCGGCCATCGCCACGGTCGATTCACAGGGGCAGGTGAGTGGACAAGCGCAGGGGACGACCGCCGTCACTGTGACGGCCACCAGCGGAAGCGAGACGGAACAACGCACGATCCCGGTGTACGTGGGCGATGAGGTGAGCAGCATCGAGCTCCGCACCTCGGCGGCCGATCTGGCGATCGGTCAGCAGGCGGATCTTCGGCCGGTCGCCACGAATGCGTCCGGCACTGTGCACCTGCTGGACGCAGGCGAGGTCACCTTCAACGTCAGCGACGACGACGTGATCACTGTCGACAGCCAGGGGCGGATCGACGCCGTCGGAACGGGTACGGCGACCGTCACTGCCACGTACTCGGCAGGTGCAAGCTCCGTGTCCGGCGAAACCACGGTGCGTGTTCACGACCGGGTCATCGAGTCTGTCTCGGCATCGATGAGCGGACTCGGCCTGGATATCGGGACGACCACGACGCTCGACACCACAGCCACCTGGTCGGACGGGACAGCGATGGACCCGAACGAGGTGACCTACGAGTTCACCAGCCGGGAGCCGGACGTCGCGACCGTCGCCGCGGACGGCACGGTGACTGCTGTGGGTCCAGGCGCGGCACCGATTGTGGTGTCGGCTACCTGGAACGGGGTGGTGCGCCAGACGCAGGAGCTAGTTGCGGTTGTGGAGGATACCGCCTTGCCGGCTGGCTGGAACCGCACCGACGTGGGCACCTGGGCCTCCCCGGAGACCTATGTGGCTCACCACGATGGTGAATGGATCCTGAACAGCAATGCCCGCGATGCGTGGGGGACCGAGGACGGTGTGCTCTTCGTCCATCGCGAGCTCGACCTGGCGGACTATCCGGACGGGTTCTCCGTCACTGCGACTGTGCGTTCGGTTCGGCAAGCGCACCTGTTTTCCATGGGCGGTGTGATGATCCGCAACGACGTCGCCGCCGACGCTGCGACCGCGTCGCCGCGCATCCGACCTGCCGGCGCGATGCCGGTCGGGATCCGTTCGACTGATGGCGGGTCCACCTCCAACATCTCCGGCAACCCGGCGACGACCTTCCCAGCCACCATGCGCCTGACCTACCAGGCTGGCACCGTCACCAGCAGCTACCTCGACGGCGATACCTGGGTCAGCATGGGCGAGCGTGAGCTGGACCTCTCCGGGAGCGTGCAGGTGGGCATCTGGAGCGCCTCCGCGGATTCAACGGTCCTCAGCGAAGCGGTCTTCAGCGACGTGTATATCGAGGCGGGGGAACCTACCCCTGCAACCCCGCAGACCCGAACTGAACTGCGGGACGAGATTGCCGTGGCGATGGCGCGGTATGAGACCAGCACGAAAGGCAGAGCCGCGGGTGACTATCCGGCGCAGGCTCGGGCCGACCTGCTGGCAGAGATCACGGCTGCTGAGAGTGTGGCTGACTCTTCCGGGGCGACCGAGGGGCGCGTGCTGGCCGCGATCTCCGACCTGCAGTCCGCGATTCAGGCGTTCATCGACGCGCGGGTCCCGCCCCAGCTGCACGAGTTGACCTTCATCGACGACCCGATCGGTCAGACGCCGGACTCCGTCACGGAGGCGACGCCCACCCGCGGGACGGCGGTCGTCGAAGACGGCGGGTATGACGGCAGGAACAGCCTTGCCCTGACTGCGACGTCGACCAACTATGTGGTGCGTGCACCCCTTCCGGCACGAGACGGGCGTACGGACTACCTGATGCGTTTTCGTGCGGGACAGACCGATGCCCCCTTCATCGTCAGGCTCACGTCGGAAGACTCCGCTGAGCAGGCCATGCACCTATGGTTCGTCGGAGACGGCACGATCCGGCTCATCAATGGTGATGGAACTCAGTTGCGGCACCTGGGAACGTACTCGGCAAATCAGTGGCATGTGGTCAAGCTAGCCACCGATACCGGGGGCCAGACCTTTGATCTGGCCCTCGACGGCGAATCCCTAGTCACCGACGTGCCGTTCCGCCATGCGGTTGACGAGATCGCGATGGTGGAGTGGCGCGCGGCCCCCGGCCAGTACTGGATCGACAGCCTGGTGATGGCCGAGCCGGAGTCAGACGACGCCCTCGCATCCACCGTGCAGGTCGACGGCGTGACCGTGACGGGGTTCGATCCCCTGACCACCGAGTACGTCGTCCCGCTCGACCCCGGGCAGGAGTTCCCGGCAGTCACTGCTGAGAGCCGGCACGCCGGCGCTTTTGTCCACGTCGAGCCCGCGGCGCTCGATGACCGGCGAGCACGGGTCGTCGTCATCTCCGCCAGCCGCTCCGAGCACACGGTGTACACCGTCGACCTGCCATGCGGTACGCACACGGCTGACGAGGCCATCGTGCTCGACGGCACGGACACCGGGGTGGTCAACGCCGCGCGCGACGACGGCTGCACCTTTCTGGACGTCCTCGAATACGAAGAACCTTTCGATGATCACGGGGACTTCGTCGACACCGTCACGACACTCTCCACCCAATGGCACGACGACGGACTGATCAGCAGGACCGAGCGCCAGACCCTCATCGTCACCGCAGCACGATTCCGCAGCAGAGGAGAACATTCTCGATGACCCACCTACCCGCGATCCAGTTGTACACCGTCCGCGAGGCGATGGCCGAAGACCGGGCCAGTACGCTCCGACAGCTCGCGGACATGGGCTATGGCGCGATCGAGGTGCACCGCCCGACGGACGACCCAGCCGGGCTTCGTGCGTTGATTGAGGACCTTGGACTGAAGGTCTGCGCTGCCCACGCAGGGGACGCCGTCGGCAATCCGGAACCCGGCCCCGTGTTCGAGGCGATCGCCTCGCTCGGCACGGACCTGGCCGTGGTTCCCGGCGGACGACCGAAGGAGGACCGCAGCACCCGGGATGGGATCGAGCGGATCGCGGACGAGGTGAACCGGCTCCTGCCGTACGCGCAGGCCGCAGGGCTCCGTCTCGGCTACCACAACCACGATCACGAGCTCACCCGGATCGATGGGCAGTATGCGCTCGACCGGCTCCTGGACCAGGTTGATGACGAAATGTTCCTCGAGGTCGACACGTACTGGGCCGCCGCCGGTGGCGCTGATGTTTTGGAACTGCTTGGCCGGTACGGCGACCGGGTGAAGGTGCTCCATCTCAAGGACGGGCCCGGTGTGCGTGGTCCGGCGAACGTCGCCTTGGGCGAGGGGAGTCTCGCGGTTGCCGAGTACGTGGCTGCCGCACCCTATGCGTGGCGGGTGGTCGAGTTCGACAAGTGCGAGACCGACATCTTCGACGCCGTCGCCCGCAGCCACGACTACCTTGCTCGTCTGGCGAGCTGAAAGGACCCTCCATGTCTCTGGGAATCGGGATCATCGGGTGCGGGGTCATCTCCCGCAAGTACTTCGACACGTTCGACCGCCTGGATGCGGCACATGTGGCCAGGGTGGCCGATCGTGACGACAGTCGTGCACGAAGCATCGCTGAGCAGCGCGGATACCGGGTGTCCTCGGTCGAGGATTTGCTCGGCGCCGACAACGTCGATGCGGTCGTGAACCTCACGACGCCGAACGCCCATGCCGCGATTGCCCATGCGGTGATCAACGCCGGCAAGGCGGTCTTCAACGAGAAGCCGCTCGCAGCGACAACGAGCGAGGGCCGCGACCTGGTGGCCGCCGCATCGTCGGCTGGGGTCCGGCTCGGATGTGCTCCGGACACGGTGCTCGGTACTGGCACGCAGACAGCGCGGAAGGCGGTGGACGACGGACTGATCGGAACGCCGGTCGCAGCGACGGCGACCATGGCCGGCCCTGGGCCAGATCGGTGGCATCCGAATCCGGAGTTCTACTTCGTCCCCGGTGGCGGCCCACTGTTCGATATGGGCCCCTACTACATCGCCGCCCTCGTGCACATGCTCGGACCGGTCGCCGAGGTGTTCGGTACCGGAACCCGTCCACGGCAGCACCGCACCATCAGCTCGGGCGACCGGGCCGGCGAGTCCTTCCCGGTGCAGGTCGATACCCACGTCACCGGCGGGCTGGTCCACGCATCGGGTGCCGTTTCCACCATCGTGATGAGCTTCGACACGGCTGCTTCGCACGCTGTCCCGATCGAGGTGCACGGCTTGGAGGGTTCGCTCACGCTGGGGCCGCCGAACAAGGTCGCCGAACCGGTGCAGCTGCGCCTGCTGGGTGAGAAGGAGTGGTCGGTTCTGCCTGAGTCGGCCGGCTTCCAGGACTGCGCCCGCGGATACGGAGTGGTCGACATGATGGCCACCCCGCCAGGGAACGAACCGCGTGCCGGAGGTGCCCTAGGTCTCCATGTGCTCGACGTGATGGAAACCCTGCTCCGGGCAGGCGACGAGAAGCGGACACTCACTGTGGACAGCACCTGCGAGCGGCCCGCGCTCGTGCCGCTCACCGAGGAGCTGGCCGAGGCAGTGCCCGCGTGAGTGCACCTGCCTCCGCATTGACCGACGATGCGCTCGCATCCCTCGATCGCATCATTCGGCCCGCAACTGGTGACCTGCGGCATCCGTTCGTCGAGTCGTCGGCGAGCTATGCCAACCAGCTCTGGGACTGGGACTCCTACTTCACCCTCCTGGCGCTGACCCGGCTCGGTGTTCCAGACGTTCCGGTCCGAGCGTGCGTGGAGAACTTTCTTGACGCACAAGGCGAAGACGGGCACGTGCCGTACCGGTTGCTCACTGATTCGACAGCGGTCCGCCATCCTCCCCACCTCTCACCCCGCTCCGGGCCGGGGACCCGGGGACCGGATGCCTTGTACAACCCCGCCAAGCCGATACTCGCGCAGATGGCTCTGCTCGACGAGGCGCTGGGGACAGGCGAGTGGCTGGCCGCAACAGCTCCGAAGCTGGATCGCTACCTGGAACATTGGTCCGCCACGCAGTTCACTGACTGGGGGCTGTATGCGTGGAGGACCCACAAGGGAGATGGACCCGACAATCATCCGGCGCTGTACGGCCGCCCACCGAACTCTGTGCTCGGGGCAGACCTGAATTCCTACTTCGTACGTGAGTTCCGGGCGATGGAACAGATCTGGCGCATGCTCGATCAGCCGGACCGGGCGACTTCCTATGCTGCGCGAGCCGATGCTCTCGCGGAGCGGATCAACGCTGTGCTCTGGGACCCGGTGGACGAGTTCTACTACCACCACGACGCACTCGGCCAGACACCACCGACAGCAACATTGCCGGTGACGTGGACCGTGCCGCTGAAATTCCGTACCTGGACCTCACTGATGCCCCTGTGGGCCGGCGTGGCCACTGCTGACTTGGCCGAACGGGCGGTTGAGGCTGCGGCTGAAGACGGAGGGTTGATCTGTGACTACGGCATCCGGACTGTGACTTCACGTGATCCGATCTACAACACTCGCGTGAGTGGCAATCCGTCGAACTGGCAGGGCCCGGTGTGGATCGTGGCCAACTACGTCGTCTTCGAAGGGCTGCTCTCCTACGGCTACCGCAGACTTGCCCGGCGAGTGGCTGACGGTTCTGCGGCGTTGCTGCATGAAGACCTACGCAGGAACGGCCACTGGCACGAGTACTACGACGCCGAGACCGGGCGGGCGGAGAGCAATCCAGGCTTCATCGGATGGAACCTGACGGCGCTCATCATGCACGCCATGCTGGACGAGAGGGCGGACTGACCCGGACGGCGTGACTGCTGTTCGCCGACGAGTGTTGGGATGAACGTCCTGGCGTCACGCGCGCGCCGACGCGACGGCGGCATTCTGTCGTGGCCGGTCGTCCCCGGTGGAGGAGTCGCTCCACCCGATGCCGGGCGTCTGCGGCGCGGCGACCGTGCCGTCAGCGCGGATCTCGCCACCGGTCTGGATCGGGTTGCCCCACACTAGGGCCTCATAGTAGGTCGTATTCGGGATCGCCATGCACAGGTGCTGGTGCGCGATTCCCATCCCGTGCACCTCGGCTTTGAGGAGAAATGACTCAGCCAGGTGGGCGATCCGCATTGCCCCGGTGATGCCTCCCTTGAAGGTGGCGCTCGTGCGGACGTACGTGGCGCACCCGGTGGCGACGAAATCCGCCATGTTCATGTGCGCGCCGTCGCTGGTCTCACCGACCAGCAGCGGTACCCCGACGGCGTCCGACAGCCAGCGATGTGCCGTCACGTTGAACTCACGCATCGGCTCCTCGTACCAGAGGTACCCGGCGTCGCCAAGCGCCTTGCCCAGGTACACCGCGTCGGGGAAACTGAAGCCCGCGGAGCCGTCGTACATCAGCTCCACGTCGTCGCCGACGTGCTCGCGCAGCCGCCGGCACAGGTCGGCGTCCCTACGGGCGTCGCCCCAGGCGTGCAACTTGATGGCACGAAAGCCCCGGTCCAGGCACTGGTCGGCGACGTCGAGATACTCCTCGACCGAGTCGTAGGTGATCGTACTGGCGTAGGCAGGAATGCTCTCCCGGAACGTGCCGAGCAGCCGGTGCACAGGGAGGTTCGCGGCCTTGCCGGCGAGATCCCAGAGCGCAAGGTCGAGCAGTCCGAAGGCGTAGATCGGGATCTCCTCGACACGGTCGAGCTCCCACATCCGGTGCCAAAGGTACTCCCGGCTGAGTGCATTCGCGCCGATCAGTTCCTCGCGTAGGCGGCGCTCGACGACGTCCTTGACGATGACGCCACGTCTGGTGTGTGCCTCACCGATCACACCGTCAGAGGTCCAGACGCGCAGAACCCCGCCGACGAGCCGCGGCTCCGATCCGGGAAGGCCCTGCCGCCACTGGAACAACGGTTCGGCGTCCAGGTCGACCAGGTCGACGGTGACATCTGTGATGCGCATCATTCGTAGCGTCTCTCGTCAGAGGGAGGAGGTGTCCGCACACCGGCCGATAGGGCCTTCCGCAAGCGAACACATCACCGGTACACGCTCGCCAGGTTATCAGACAACCCGGCGAACTGGCATCTAGGGTTATCGCTGTCGATATGCTGGTGACCAGACAACCGGAGGAATGTTGAGTGAGGCTGCTGTCCGCTGCGGATGGTGGGGATGGGAGGCGGTCGTGAGTCGCGACGAAATGAGGGATCCCGGGGCGGGCCCGCGCCTGAGCGACGCCGACTTCTTCGGTGGCTGCCTCGATGTGGCCCGGCCGAGCATGCGAGACGTGGCCTCCGCGGCCGACAGGCAGGACTTCGCGACCGCACGGCGGATCTTCGCCGTTGCAGTGCGAGGTGAACTCCAGCCCGAGAAGTACCTGGCCTTGCCGCGGCAACCGCTTCCCCCGACGGCACTCGCACCGGATGAGTCGATCGCCGGCGCCGCCGAACGGATCGTGAGAGGTGAGTTGATCTCCTGTTCTCGGCCGCATCCCTTTCCAGGCGAGATCGACTGGACCCTGGATCCGACGCCGGAGGGGTATCGCGAATGGACGATGCAACTCAATCGCCACCCCGAATGGTCCATCCTCGCGCTGCGCTATCGAGAGACGGGAGACGAACGCTTCGCGGACTCCTTCGTGCGCATGTTCCTCGGATGGGTACGGCGAGTGCTCGTTCCGATCGATCGACCGGGAAACGAGACCACTACCTGGCGGACCATCGAGGCAGGCATCCGGATGGGGGCACACTGGCCTACGGCGATCCACGCGTTCCTGGCTTCGCCGGTGCTGACCGACGATGTGCTCGTCGACTGGTGCAAGTCCGTCTGGGAACACGGCCGACGACTCTGGCGCAGTCACCGGGCGAGGAATTGGCTCATCATGGAGATGAACGGTCTCGCTCAGATCGGCATTCTGTACCCGATGCTCTCTCACGCGCAGCAGTGGCGTGAATACGCTCTGGAACGGCTCGCTGCTGAGCTTGAATGCCAAGTGCACCCGGACGGCGTCCACGGTGAACTCTCCACGAACTACCACCAAGTCGTCGTGCGCAACTACGAGCAGGTACGCGATGTCGCCGATGCTTATGGGGTGTCCTGGCCAGAGGTCTTCGATCCGTGGTTGGAGTCGATGCACTCTGTCAATCTCGGCCTGATGCAACCGGATGGCTCCCTACCCGATCTCAATGACGGACGTCAACGTCCGGTGGCTCCACTGCTGCATCGGGCGGTGGCGAGGTACCCGCATCGCGCGGATCTGCGATGGGCACACACCGAAGGCAGGGACGGGCGGCCACCAGCCTGGACATCGGTTGCCTTCCCCCATGCCGGCTACTACGTCATGCGCACCGGTTGGGGGCAAGAAGCGGTCTGGGGACTGTTCGATGGCGGACCGTTCGGACTCGCACACCAACACGAGGACAAGCTCAATCTGCTCGTGCATGCGTACGGCCAGCCGATGCTCGTCGAAGCGGGCAACTACGCCTACGACGCCTCACCGATGCGGACGTATGTCCGTTCCACACGGGCACACAACACGATCCGCGTGGACGGCCAGGATCAGAATCGGGCGCAGCACTTCGACCGGGATGCCGTGGATCTGCAGGTGACGTCGCGAGCTCAGTGGGCCTCGAGTGCTCGCGTGGACGCGGTCGAGGCCACGTACGACGAGGGCTACGGCACCAATGGGTCACCCACTGTTCGGCACACTCGCCGGGTGTTCCTCATCAAGGCCGGGTTCGAAACGCTGGGGCCCATGTTTCTCGTCGTAGACCGGCTCCTGCCCGAGGACGACGCGCTGCACACCTACGAGATCCTGTGGCACTTGCGCGGCCGGGTGCAGGCCGAGGGGCTGGTCGTGGCGGGCACCAGCCGAGGCACGGCACGCCTAGCTGTGGCATCATCCGCCGTCGACGGTATGACGGTGCGGGTCGTCGCCGGTCAGCGTGAGCCGGAGTGGCAGGGTTGGGTCTCCGTAGGGACTCATCAGCAGGGCGAGTACGCGCCGATTCCGACGGCCATCTACGACGTTGCCGCTGCAGGACCCCTTCGCGTGGTCACGGTGCTCTATCCCTCGCCCCCGGGCGCGCCATGCGCCGTCCGAGGAGTGTGCGCCTCGACCGACGTGGCGGACACTGCGGTCCAGATCGCGACCGCGACCGGAGAATGGCTGCGTCTCGACGAGGAGACTCTCTTGTCCGAACGGGCACTCCACTCATAGCCCGGTCAGGTGCTGGGGATGTAGAGAGTTCGTGCGGTCGCGTGCACCTGCCGCGCGTCGCCGGAAACCTCTGCAACCAGCGAGAGACCGCGTCGCCAGGCGGCGTCGTAGTCGCCAGTCAGCAGGCACAACGGATAATTCGAACCGACGAGTGTTCGGCAAGGTCCGAAGATGTCTCGCACGAGTTGGGCACTGCGGTCGAGTGCACCGTCCGCGAGAGTGCTGCGCTCGGCGTGCACCATGGGGCCGGACACCTTGCACACGAGGCGTTCGTGCTGGGCCAGCCTGCGGAGGTGCCGTTCCCAGTCCGTCAGGTCCCCGGTCGCCAGCGGAGGGTTGCCGGCGTGATCGAGCACGAGCGTGAGATCGGGACGTTGCCGGCTCATCCGCACAGCGGCGTCCAGCTGATCGCCTCGGGCAAGAATCTCGAACAGCAGGTCGCGTTCGGCTAGCTCACGTAGTCCCGCGAGCACGTCGGTGCGCATCAACCAGTCGGGGTCCGGTTCGCGTTGCAGCGAGTGCCGGATCCCGCGCAGCGATCCTGGCGTCGCCATCAGGGCGTCCAGCTGTGCGCCCACATCCGGCGCCGTCAGGTCGACCCATCCGACGACGGCGGCCACCGTCGGGTCGGCTGCGGCAACGGCAAGCATGCGCCGGGTCTCGGCCACTGTCGGAAGTGACGGCACGCTCACCAGCGCGGTCACCTCGGTCCCTGCCGCGTGATCGCGGAAGTCTGCCGCGGTGAACGGTCGCCGCACCGGACCTTGGTGCTCACCGCGTACCCAGTCTGGGTCCTCGACCAGGTGGACATGCGTGTCGAGCACGTGCATCACGACTGCGTCGCAAGGGCCGCCCAGAGCGCCTCCGGCACAGCGTGCTCGGCGCTCGCGGTGTTCGCACGCACCTGCTCAGCAGTATTGGCCCCGATGATCACCGAAGTCACGGCAGGATCGGTGAACGGGTACTGAATGGCTGCGGCCGGGAGCGAGACCCCGTGCGCGGCGCAGAGCTGCCGGATACGGCGTGCACGTTCGCGGATCTGCTGCGATGCGGGCGCGTAGTCGAACCTGGCGTCGGGGTCGTCGGGTTCGGCGAGCACTCCGGTGTTGAACACACCCGCGGCGGCCACGCCGATCCCGAGGTCATTGCAGCGGGGGAGGAGCCACTCGGAGGCACTGCGATCCAGCAGCGTCCATCGACCGGCCAGCAGGATCACCTCAAGCTGGTTCTCGCCGACGAACGGGCGCGCGTAGTCGTGGTGGTTGATGCCAATCCCGATGGCATCGGTCAGCCCTTCCTCACGCATGCGTTCCAACTCGCGGTAGGCCGCCACACCGCCGTCCTCGGTGTTCTGTGGGTCGTGCAGGAGCAGCCGATCCACTCGTTCCAGGTGCAACCGCTCCAGGCTCTCCTCGAGTGAACGCCGCACGCCCGAGGGTGTGTAGTCGCCGACGGCGGCTCTCACCCCGTCCGGTCCGGTGCGTAGCCGTCGGCCCACCTTTGTCGACACACGGATCTGAGATCGTGGGACCTCGGTCAGTGCCTCGCCCAGGACCGACTCGGCAGCGCCGGCGTTGTACAGGGGTGCGACGTCGAAGGTGCGGATCCCGCAGTCCAGCGCGGCGTGGATGGTCGCGTGAGCGACCTCAGGCTCGGACCGGGGTAGGCCCAGCCAGGCGCAACCCAGCTCAAGCCGGGAGACCTGGGCGCGGGTCGTCGTCATCGGCTTCCCTCTGGCTCCGATCGCCCGCTGAGCCCGCTCATCTGGGGAACGAGGCGCCACCGGTAGGAGTCTGCCGGCTCGGTGAGCGCGGCCCATGTGGTGCGGATGTCCAGATCGGCGTGCATCTCCTCGATCTCGGCCCGCACGCGAGCCGGGTCCCATCCGTCCAGCACGAGGGCGGTCAGCTCGGCGAGCGTCCCGGCTTGGGCGGGGTCATCGGACAGGTCGTGCACCTCGTGTGGATCGGCCTCGAGATCGAACAGCTGCACGGGCTGACCGTCGTAGTAGGCGAGCTTGTACCGGCCACAGCGGACCATCCGCTGGATCGCTCCGTCGTCGGTGCAGTACTCCGAGTAGACCGTGTCCGGGACGTCTTCCGGTGCCTGACCCGTCAGGAGGCCGAGGAGTGAGCGTCCGTCGGCATTCGGCAGCGCTGGTGCGCCGGTGGCGGCCAGGACGGTGGCGGTCAGGTCGACCCCTCCGGCCGGTGCCCGGTGCACTGTGCCGGCCGGGATACGACCGGGCCAGGAGGCCAGGCACGGGACTTTCGCCGACTCGTCGTAGAAGGTCTGTTTCCACCACAGCTCGCGGTTGCCGAGGTGGTCCCCGTGGTCGGAGGTGTAGACGACGATCGTGTCTTGCGTCAGGCCCTCCTCCTCGAGCGTGTCCAGCACCTGTCCGATCATCACGTCCATGCGGTAGGTCAGCGCGTAGAACGCCGTACGGGCGCGGATCGCCTCCTCCTCGCAGACATCGGTGATCGCGGTCTGCTCCCGCCACCGCTGGTGGTGGGGGTGATCGGGCCGGACCTGGATCGGTGCCGCCCCCACCTTTCCCTCGAAGCGGGCGTAGTCCTCCGGGTCAGCCACGTACGGCTGGTGCGGCAGCATGTAGCCGACCGAGAGAGCGAACGGCTGATCGTCCCCTGCCCGCCGTCGGGCACCGAACTCGCGCAGGCTCTCCATGGCTGAGATCGTCACGTCCGTATCATGCTGCTGGTACGGGTGTCGCCCGGGGCCGGACCGGTCCACGCTGACCCGGGTCGGTCCGGCCGTGCCCATGAGGACGCCGAGGTCGGAAAGCTTGCCGCCGGGGTGATTGGGGGAGTGGTCACCCACCGTCCGCTCGGAGAAACCGAGCAACTGATCGGTGCCGATCGAGTGCAACCGGCCGACCAGCCGGGTGCGGTATCCGGCTGCCCCGAGAGCCTGCGGCCACGTCGCGATCGAGCCGGGAAGCGGGTGATCGTTCGTCCAGACGTGGTTGCGGTGCGGATGGCGTCCGCTGAGCATCGACATCCGGGACGGCACGCAGATCGGCGACGGGCAGTAGACATCGGTCAACTGGGCACCGCTCGCGGCCAGGCGATCGAGGTTCGGTGTCTCGGCCACCGGATCGCCGGCGCAGCCCAGCACGGTGCTCGTGTGCTGGTCGGACATCAGATAGAGCACGTTCGGTGGGCGCAACGTCGATTCTCCTCGGCGGTGGGGTGGGCGGTCAGTCGGTGAGCAGGAACGAGCGGGCATCGGCGTGCGCGGGGAGGCTACGGGCCCGTTCAGCAGTGGGTCGTCCGTGCTGACCATCCACTCACGCAGCATCGCGCGGAGCCGGTCGAGCGTGGCGCTGTGCTCGGGATCACCAGCCAGGTTCGTGAGTTCGAGTGGGTCGGTGTGCAGATCGAACAGTTCGATCGGTGGCGGGGCCTCGGCCAGTCGCTGATCGATCAGAGTGGAACGGGGACGCCAGGACTGGGTGGACCTCTGTGCGTGGCTGGAACACCGGTCGAAGTGCACGATCAGCTTGTGCCGGTCCGTGCGGATGCAGCGTTGCGGGTCGTAGAAGTCATGGAAGGTGAGCTCTCCGGCGATGGCATGGCGTGGTTCCCACGTCTGGCCCGAGAGCGCGGCGGTGAGGCTACGGCCATGTATGGCGTCCGGGATGTCCGTGCCGACCGCCTCCAGCAGTGTGGGAACCACGTCGACATTGCTCACCAGGCCCAGTACTGTGCGCCCACCGGTCCAGTTCAGGGCAGGGGCGCGCCAGATCAGTACCGTCTCCAGTCCGGAATCGCGCAAGGTGCCCTTGGCGCCGGGGAGGGCGAGCCCGTGATCCGTCGTGAACACCACGATCGTGCGCTCGGCGAGGCCCGTGTTCTTCAGGGTCTCGAGTATCCGTCCGATCGCCTGATCCGCATAGCGCACAGCGCCCTGCAGCTCGGCCATCTCGGTGCGCGTCCCGTCATCGTCTTGCAGATATCCGGGGATCGTGACACCGAGACTCTTGTCGGAATCGATGTATCCGCCGGTGAACCCCATGGCATCGCCCGGCTGCGGCTCTTGAAGGCGATGCGGTTCGAGCAGCCCTGCCTGCAGGTAGAACGGATGGGCGGGATCGGCCGCCCGTTCGGTGAGTATGTCGATCGTGGCGTCGGCGACCAACTCCGCGCGGCGGTCGTAGTGCGTGCCGCCGAGTGTGTCGACATGGTCGAAGCTCAGCTGGTCCGCGATCTCCGCGTCCGGAACTCGCTTCGACTCGTGGTGGATACCTGTGAGAGCGGTGTAGTAGCCGGCGTCTCGGAGGAGGGAGGCGAGGTGTTCTTCTTCGGCTCGTAGGTCCCACCCCTTGTGAGTCAGTCCCATGACGCCGGTGGCGTGCGGGTAGCGGCCCGTGAACAACGAGGCTCGTGAGGGGCTGCACTGCGGCGCCGTGCAGAAGGCGTCGGTGAACTGCACGCCGTCGGCCGCCAGGGCATCGATGGCCGGGGTCTGTACCGTTTCTACGCCAGCCGCACCGACGAATCTGCCGAGGTCGTGGCAGTGGAGCAGCAGGATGTTCAGTGGGTCGGTGTGGTCAGCCCTTGACGGCACCGGCGATCCCTTCGATGAAGTAGCGCTGCATGAATAGGAACACGATGATGATCGGCACGACCGAGATCACTGCGCCGGCGGCCAGGCCGGTCCAATCGATACTGTTCTCACCGAAGAAGGAGTACATCCCGACGCCGGTGGTTCGTAATTCTGGTGCGCCGAGGGTGAAGACGAGCGGGATGAGGAATGCCTGCCAGGCGCCGATGAAGTTAAAGATGAACACTGTCGCGCTCACGGGCATGGCGAGCGGGAGCATGATCTTCAGGAAGATTCTCCAGTAACCAGCACCATCGACGATCGCTGACTCCTCCAGCTCCTTGGGAATCTGCGAGAAGTAGCCCATGTACAGCAAGATGGCGACGACGCCCACCGATCCGGTCTCGGCGAGCACTACACCGAAGAGTGTGTTGTTCAGGCCCAGCAGGTTCACCAGGATGAACACCGGAAGGATCGTGTACCCCTTCGGGAGGAACATGGTGACCACGAGAACCCCGACCACGAGCTTCTTGCCAGGCATCGCACCGCGGCCGAGGGCGTAGCCGGCGAGAGCAGCCATAGCGACTGTCAGTCCGGCTGCCCCGACCGCCACCACGATGGAGTTGATCGTGTACTGGCCGAAGTTCGCCGTGTCCCAGGCGCGGATGAAGTTCTCCAAGGTCGCGTTCTCCGGGACGATGGAAAGGCCATTGGTGAAGACTTCACTGGCTGGCTTGAACGCGGTGGAGACCATCCACACGAAGGGGTAGGTCCACGCGAGGCAGATGGCGATGAGGACCACGTGGGTGGGTAGCAGGCGGAGCGAGCGCTTCCAACTGGACCTGCGGCCTGGGCGCGGCGCTGGGGCCAGGGAAGTGCCAAAAGGAGGAGCGGATGGACGCGTGGTGTCGGTCAGTGTGTTCATCGGACACTCTCCTTCGGTGTGACCTGCCCTGAGTCTCGCCGGCGGCGGCGAATAAGGAACATGGGAATCGTGCTGAGCAGCATCACGGCGAGCCCGAACAGGATTCCGACTGCGGATGCGAAGCCGAAGCGCGGCACCCCGTCTGGGTCGAAGGCGTAGCGGAAGATGTAGGTCTGGACGATATCGGTGGAGAAGTTCGGCCCTCCGTCGGTCATGACCTTCACGATGTCGAAGGCGTTCAAGCTGGTGACGAACGTCAGCAGGAGGATGACAATCCCGATCGGGGCGATGAGCGGCACGGTGATGCGGAAGAACTGTTGGCGCCGGTTTGCACCGTCGATGCGGGCTGCCTCATAGAGGTCGCCCGGAACCGTCTGGAGTGCTGCGAGCCAGTAGATGATCGTGATGCCGATGCCCTTCCACATGTCGATCACGAGCACCGTCGGAAGAGCCAGGTGGCGGCTCCCCAGGAAGTTGATCGGCCGGTCCAGGAATTCCCTGCTCAGCAGGAGTTCGTTGATCGGACCGCCGGAGGGGTTGAGGAGGATCGCGAACACGACGCCGACGACCGCGGTGGTGGTGACCACTGGCAGGAAGAGCAGGATTCGGTAGATGTTGCGCCCACGGAGCGCGCTGTTGTTGAGGACCACAGCCACGATCAACGCGAGAGGGAGCTGGACGAAGATCGCGAAGATCGCGAAGATCCCGGTGTTCTTGAAGGCGTTCCAGAAGTATGGATCGCTGAACGCGCTGGAGAAGTTGCGCAGCCCCACGAAATTCTCGAGCGGGCCGAAGCCTGACCAGTCGAACAAGGAGTAGACCCAGCTCGCGACCATCGGCCACAGGGTGAACCCGAAGAACATCACCACCATCGGACCCAGGAAGACGTAGTGCCACTTGTACTTCCACAGCCGCGCACCGAGCCGCGGAGCGTGTCGCGGCCCCAGGTGGGGCGGCCGCTGTTGCGTAGAGGACGCTGTCGTCACGTGGAGGGGCCTCTCATTCGTCGGTGAGCGGAGGGCGCGACCGCACGTGGTGGCGCCTGCCTGATGTCACGTTAACGGGTGACCGGACAACTTGCAATGAGAGGTCGATATCGTCGTGCGGGCTGCGCGGCTCGTTGTCGGTGCTGTCGCCGACCGACGGGTCTGGCGGGTTGACACCGCCGCCGATCATCCGGATGATGGGTCATCAGACAACCTGGCAAGCAGAAGCGTCTTGGTCGAGGAGGACCCATCCATGTCACGTTCGATTGAATCACCACGCCAAGGCGGCACGCTGAGTCGGCGTTCGTTGCTGCACGGCACCGGAGCGCTCGGGACTGCGGGTTTGCTGGCCGCCTGCGGGGGTGGCGGCGAAGGCGGCGGGACGAGTACCGGCGGCGGTGGCAACGGTGGCGGTGGCAAGACCGCTGTGAAGGTCTGGACCGTGCCTGAAGGGCCCTCTGACGAGCAGTTCCAGCGGGAGCAGTTCGACATCTTCATGGAGAACAACCCGGACATCGAGGTCGAACTGCAGTTCTTTGCCGGTGACGCGTACGGCAACGCGATGCAGCTGGCATACACCGGGGGCGCTGAGGATGCACCCGATGTCTTTCGACAGTCCGGTGCTGGCAATCTGCTGCTGCGTGATCTCGTGAGCCGGGGGTGGATCCAGCCTCTGGATGAGTTCGTCACCGACGACTTCAGCAGTCGGTTTCCGGACTGGGTCATGGACCCCGCCAGGAGTCCACTGTACGTCGACGGGGAACTCTACGGTGTGCCGCGACCTGACCCGCGCGTCCAGGCACTGCGGCCCATGTTCTACAACATCGACATCCTGGAAGACTTCGGGTATTCCGCGCCGCCTACAACATGGTCGGAATACCGGGAGATGGCGGAGCGGATCACCACGGACGGCGACCAGGCCGTCTACGGCACCGTCGGGAAGAACTTCCTGGTGCTGCAGCGCTTCGCCGGCCCGCATCCTCACGGTGGGGACAACCAGCCGGCGATCAGTCTGGTCGACGGAGAGCCGATGACGGCGGACTCGTCGTTCGCGGACGTGGTGGAGTTCGGACAAGCCATGCAGCGCGACGGTGTCTTCACCCCGGGATGGGAGTCCTGGGGTGGGACCGACGCCATCCAGCAGATGGCAGCCGGGCGGCTGGCGATGTACATGTACCCGATCTTCCACGCCAACGAGATCCGCAACGCCAACCCCGACATCAACCTCGGGATAGCAGCTCCGCCGATGCCTGATGACGGTATGGCTGGAACGCTCAAACCCAACAACAACGTGATGGGCTTCTGGTTCATGAACTCCGAGACCGAGGTCTCCGAAGCCGCGTGGCGAGTTCTCGACTTCTTCGGATCGGTGGAGTTCCAGCAGGCGGCGTTCCAGTCGGAACGTCAGATCTCGCTCATGCCCGCCGTCTACGACGGGATCGACGTCGATCCGGACACCGAGGCGTTCCGCTCCATCGCGGAGGAGATCGTTCGGATACACCCCGACCCATTCCTCGTGGACCCGGCCGCTGAGGAGTTCTACCGGCAGCTGGTGGAGAAGGGAGAACGTCCGTTTGCCAACGGCATCCTCGGGGTGCGTTGACGGACCCGAACGTGGACTACGAGGCGCAGGCCGCGGCGCATGACGAGCATCTTCAGGAACTGATCGACGCCACCCTCGAAGAAGGCATCATCGACTCCATGGAGCCCTTCATCAACCCCGACTGGGATCCGCTCGTCGATTACGAGATGTAGGAGAGCCAGGTGCCACCATTGCGACCTGCGGACGGCAGAACCCTGGCCGCCGTCGGCACCCGGTGGGCTGAGATGTCCATCGGGCCGAGATCACTCGATCGCGCGTCGACCACCATTGCGAGCGCGTTGGGCGGCATGGCCACCGAGGCGAACCGCTGGTGGGCTGGAATGCGGGCGAGCCCTCGCGGGCTCTGGGAGGACCTGCCGTTCTCCGTGGACTCCGATCGGGTTCGATCGGCGCGCATCACGAGTACCTACCAGCGCCTCGAACGGTTGGCGCTGGCCTACGCCACCCCGGCCAGCCCGCTCGGTGGAGAGCCGCGCCTGCTCGCTGACGTCATCGATGGCCTCGACTGGATGCATCGTCATGTCTACAACGCCGAGGCTGACGGGGCGGGGAACTGGTTCGACTGGGTGATCGGCGCACCACTGGCGCTGAATTCGACCACGATGCTCCTGCGGAACGACCTCGGTCCAGAGCGGGTGGAGCGGTACATGAATGCTGTGGAGCGGTTCGCTCCTGCGCCCAGCCGCACCGGGGCGAACCGCGCCTGGATCTGTGCTGTGGTGGTAGGGCGAAGTCTCCTCCTAGGAGACGAGTCGCACTTGCAGGGGCTCTACCGTGAGTTGCATCCGGTCCTGGACACCGTCGATTCCGGCGATGGATTCCACCACGATGGCTCGTTCATCCAGCACCACCGGTTCGCGTACACCGGCGGCTACGGTCGAGCGCTGCTACTCACGGTGGCGAGGCTGGTCTACGTGCTGCAGGGGAGCCCGTGGCAGTTGCCCGATTCTCTTGGACAGCTCCTGGCGGAGAGATGTCGGACGACGTTCGAACCATGGATCTTCCGAGGTTCCCTGATCGGAGCGGTCCGCGGCCGCAACATCGCCCGGCGCAACCAGCAAGACCGGGCCTCCGGTGCTGATGTGCTCCGCGGCATGCTGTGGGCAGCCGAGGCGGCACCAGATGACGCTGCGCGCGACCTTCGTGCGGCGGTGAAGGGGTCGCTCGTCTGGCACGCCGATGAACTCCTCACGTGGAGTTACGGCGGCCCTGTTCCTGGCAACGACATCGGCACCATCGCGCGAACTGAAGCGCTGCTTGCCGAGGACCAACTCCCGGCACGAAACCCGTGGGCGGGCACCCATCAGTTCCGGGCCATGGACCGGATGGTGCACCACCGGCCGGGTTTCGCTTTCGCCGTGGCGATGTCGTCGTCCCGGATTGCACGGTATGAGTCGATCAACCGCGAGAACCTCCGCGGGTGGCACACCGGCTCCGGGATGACCCAGCTATATGACAGTGATCTCTGGCAGTACGACGACCACTTCTGGGCCCTGGTCGATCCTCGGCGAATCCCGGGAACCACTGTTGCCATTCGGTCCCTTCCGGAGGCCCACGAGGCCGGAGAGGTAGCCACGAACGACTGGGCCGGCGGGACAGCGATCGGCGACGTCGGCGCCACCGGAATGGTGGTCGATGGCGGGCCAGGTGGGACCACAGCAGTGAAATCGTGGTTCACCCTGACTGATGTCATCGTGGCCCTCGGCGCCGGGATTCGGTCCGACAGCGGGCGACCTGTGGAGACGATCGTCGAGAATCGCAAGCTGACTGCAGGGCGCGGTGAACTCCTCGTCGACGGGCACGCTCTTGGGGACGGGCTCCAGCGGTTTACCAACGCGACGTGGGCGCATCTGTCGGACGGACAGAGCCACCAGGTCGGCTATGTCTTTCCGACCGGCGCCCGTCTGCGAGTCGAGCAGGGCACTCGGACAGGCCGGTGGTCGGACATCAACCAGCACCCGTCGATGGCCGATCACGAGGTCATCGAGCGTTCCTTTGTGACACTTTCCGTGGAGCATGGCATCGATCCGAACGACGATCAGTACGCCTATGTGCTTCTCCCGGGGGCGAGCGCCGCGGACGTGCGGGAGTTCGTGAGCCGGCCATCGATCGAGATCCTCGCCACTACGTCCGGTGTCCAGGCCGTTGCCGCCGGCAGTACCCAGGCCGTCAACGTATTCAGACGCGGCACATTCGGTATCGGCGGGCGGGACTATGCCGGGCCGATCAGTGCCGTCCGTATCGCGGGTGAACACGGTGAACGTGTCGCCACGATCGATCCCACGTGGCGCGACGGCTCAGCAACGTCAACGGAACCGACATAGGACGCGCAATTGATCCGGTCACCAGGTAACATCGCGACATGACGTTCCAACCCGTAGCACCAGCCCAGAGCCGATCGCAGCAGATCATGGCCCAGATCGAGTCCCAGATTCGCTCGGGTGCGATCAAGGTCGGGGAGAAGCTCGCCACCGAGAAGGAGCTCTCCGAGCAGTTCGGCGTGAGTCGCAGCGTGGTGCGCGAGGCCATCAAGTTGCTCGAGGCGATGGGCCTGGTGGTCTCCCGGCAGGGGAGTGGCAGCTACGTCCGCAACGACACCGGCACCGCCGTCTCCCGGTTGCTCTCGCTGTCGGTTTCCCCGAACGACCGTGGGGTCCAGGACCTCTTCGAGTTCCGCGAAGGGCTCGAACTGCTGTCGGCGCGTTGGGCCGCCGAACGGCGCCAGTCCGAGGACCTGGACGAGATCCGCACCCGCCTGGAGGAGAACCGCACGGCGGCCCGCGGGCACGACGCCGAGGGCTTCACGGTCAGTGACTGGCAGTTCCACTCCCGCATCGCCGAGGCCACCGGCAATCAATACCTCACCGTGGTCCTCAGCGCGGTTCGGGAGATGCAGCATGACGTCGTTGCCATGATGAGCTCGGACATCGGCTCGATGGAACGCGCGATCGGTGAGCACGAGCGGATCGTCGACGCGCTCGAACGTGGCGACGCCGCCGAGGCGGAGGAAGCCGCTCGCGCCCACATCGCCTCCACCCGCAAGAACATCGAGGAGATGCTGCACCGGGAGAGGTGAGCTCCGCCGTCGGGTGTGGCATGGCACACCGCACTGTGAGGCCCGCGGTTACCGTGGGGCCTTGGTCTCGAGAGAAGTCCATGGCAGGACACCACATCGCTCCGCCCACTCGTCGTAGGTGGTGGTCATGGTGGTGACACGTTGCGGTTCGTGATCGGCGAGGTCGCGGGTCTCGGTGCGGTCATCCGCGATGTTGTAGAGCTCCCAGGGCGCTCCATGTTCGGCGACAAGCTTCCAGTCGCCGGCGCGCACGGCGCGATTGCCTTCGTGCTCCCAGATGATCGGCTGCTCCCTGGACCAGGACTTGCCGTCGAAGACGCGGGTGAAGCTCTCTCCGGCCATCGGCGTCGTCTTGTGCTCGTTGTACTCGTCTGGGTAGTGGACCCCGGCTGCATCCAGGCAGCTGGCATAGATGTCGACGAGGTGGGTTGGTTCGTGCACGATTGACGGTTCGCTGATCCGATCCGGCCAGGAGACGATGCACGGGGTGGAGATGCCGCCCTCGTGGACCCAGCGCTTGAAACGCCTGAAGGGTGTATTGCTGGCGTGTGCCCAGGAGGCGTCGTAGCTCATGAAGGTGTCAGCCGGACCGGGACGCAGGCCGGCGATGTTGCCGATGCGCATGGGGCGTCCATCGCCGGTGGGAGTGCTGTACTTCGACTTCTCCGAGGGGATCGGTTCGGCGCAGCCACCGTTGTCGGAGAGGAAGATGATCAGCGTGTTGTCCTCCTGCCCGTGCCGGGCCAGTGTGTCAAGAACACGTCCGATGCCGCGATCCATTGATTCGATCTGGGCGGCGTATGCGGCCATCCGTGCGGCTTCCCAGTCGATATCGACCGCATCCGACCACGGCCGGGCGGCAGGGTCCTGCGGGACCTGCCAGCGTCGATCGATCAGTCCCAGGGCGGTCAACCTCTCGTGGCGGGCGCTGCGAATGGCGTCCCAGCCCTGACGGTAGTGACCCTCGTATCGTGTGATGTCCTCATCATGGGCGTGCAGGGGCCAGTGAGGTGCGGTGTAGGACAGGTACAGGAAGAAGGGCTGATCGTCCTGGCTCGCCAGGTCGACCATCTCGACGGCTTCAGCGCTGATCTCGTCGGTGAGGTAGAAGCCGGATGCTGGCGGTTCGATGAACTCGTCGTCTCGCATGAGCGTGCGCGGGTAGTAGTAACTGGCCGCGCCGGACATGATGCCGTAGAAGCGGTCGAAGCCCCGCTGGCGCGGCGTCGGGTATCCCGCTTCTCCAGGCTTCCAGGTGGCGGAGTCCAGAAGGTCGTAGTCGCCGCCGACGTGCCACTTGCCTGACATCAGCGTGGTATAGCCGTCGGCACGCAACGCCTCCGCCAGGGTGACGCACTGGTCGTTGAGGTACCCCTGGTAGGCCGGATAGCCGAGGTCCGTGACCATGTGCCCGATGCCGGCTTGGTGCGGATGCAGCCCGGTAAGCAGCGATGCGCGGGACGGGCAGCACCGTGCGGCGGTGTACATCTGCGTGAACCGAAGCCCCTTGCCGCCGAGACGATCAAGGTTGGGGGTATGGATCTCTGAGCCGAAGCACCCCAGGTCGGAAAAGCCCATGTCGTCGGCGAGGATCACGATGATGTTCGGCCGGTCGAGGTGTGTCATCCGTCAAGCTGCTCCTTGTCACTGGGCATAGTCCTAGCAGGCCGCGATGCTGCCGGCCGTCACGCGTAGGTCTCGGGAAAGTGGCAGGCGACCGGGTGCCCACCCCGTGCGGGCGCGACCAGCGCTGGCGGTTCGTCGGCGCACCGATCGACTGCCTTGGGGCATCGGGTCCGGAACGGGCATCCGGACGGCGGATCCGACGGGCTCGGCAGATCGCCCGTGAGGGGGGCGGCTCGCTTGTTCCGTGCGGCCAGGCTGGGGGAGGGGGCCGCTTGCTGCAGCGCCCTGGTGTACGGATGCTGCGGTCGTTCATAGATCTGCGAGCGGTCGCCGATCTCGACGATCCTCCCGAGGTACATGACCGCCACCCGGTGCGAGATGTGGCGGACGACCGCGAGGTCATGCGAGATGAACAGGTACGTCAACCCGAGCTCGGTCTGCAGCTCCTGGAGCAGGTTGACGATCTGGGCCTGGATCGAGACATCTAGGCTCGAGACGGGCTCGTCCAGGATGAGCAGCTTCGGTCGCAGCGCGAGCGCTCGAGCGATCCCCACCCGCTGGCGTTGGCCGCCGGAGAACTCCCGCGGATAACGATCTGCGTAGTCGCGCGACAAGCCGACCATGTCCAGGAGCTCGGCGACGCGTGCTCGTGTCGCTGCCGCGGTGAAGCCGTGGATGCGCAAGGGCTGGCCGATGATGGAGCGGATCGTTTTGCGTGGATTCAGCGAGGAGTACGGATCCTGGAAGACCAGCTGGACATCGCGACGCCATGCCTTCTGCTCGGCGCCTCGCAGTCCGGTGACGTCGCGACCGTCGAAGAGGATCCGGCCGTCCGTCGGCGTGTGCAGCCCGACGAGCAGCCGGGCTACCGTCGACTTTCCGCAGCCGGACTCTCCGACGAGTCCGAGGGTCTCACCCTGGTGCAGGTCGAGGTTGATGTCCGTCACGGCCTGCACCCGCTCGGAATTGCGGCCGAACAGCCCGCCGCGCAGCGAGAAGTGCTTCGACAGTCCGGAGATTCGGAGCACCGGCTCTGGCTCATCCGCCAGTGTCGTCGCCGACAGCATCGGTTCGGTTCCCGTCATGCCATTTCTCCTCTCGTGCCGGCGGTTGGCTCGCCCGCCAGGCTGATCCCCAACTCACCTTCGATGGTGTGGACGTAGCCGGCGACCTCGGCGCTGAAATGGCACCGGGCCAGGTGTCCGTCGTCGATCTCAAGCAGGTCGGGAGCCTCGATGCGGCACCGTTCCCGGCTACTGGCAAGGGGGCACCGTGGGTGGAAGGCGCACCCGGGCGGTCGCGCCGACAGTGTCGGCGGCTGGCCAGGGATGGGGACCAGATGCTCAGCGCGGGCTTCGACGCGCGGCACACTGGCCAGCAGACCGACCGTGTAGGGGTGGTGTGGTTCTCGGAACAGTCGTTCCAGCGGGGCTTGCTCGACGATCCGGCCGGAGTACATGACCGCCGCGCGGTCGACGTACTGGGCGACGATGCCTAGGTCGTGGGTGATCAAGATGGTGGCGGCGCCGGTCTCTTGCTTGGCGGCCTCGAGCACATCGAGCACCTGCGCCTGGATCGTCACGTCGAGCGCCGTCGTCGGTTCGTCGGCGATCAGTACCTTCGGCTGGTTTGCGATCGCGATCGCGATCATCACACGCTGGCGCATGCCGCCGGAGAACTCGTGCGGATACTGGTCCACCCGGGTCTGTGGACTCGGCACCCCGACCAGTCGCAGCAGATCGACCACGCGGCCGCGCGCGGCCCGGCGGCTGACCTTCGGATCGTGGGTCCAGATCGCTTCGCCGATCTGCCAGCCGATGGTCCGCACCGGGTTCAAGGAGGTCATCGGATCTTGGAAAACGACGCCGACGTCTCTGCCCCGAACACGCTGCAGCTGCCGTTTGGGCAGCCGCAGCAGATCCCTGCCGTCGAGCAGTACCTCGCCCGAGACAACGGTGTTGCGCGCAGGAAGCAGCCCCAACGCGGACATCATCGTCACGCTCTTGCCGGAGCCGGACTCACCGACGAGGCCGAGGGTCTCACCGGGGCGTAGCTCGAGGTCGATGCCGTCGACGGCACGGAGCATGCCGTCCGGCGTACGGAACTCAGTGACGAGATTGCGGATCGAGAGGACAGCGTCCATGGTCAGTTCCTCCCACGCTGTGGATCGAGCACCTCGCGGAGTGCATCGGACAGGAAATTCAGAGCGATCAGCAGCACCGCGAGCACCAGACCGGGGAAGAATCCGAACCAGGGCGCCTCCCGGAGGAACCCGCGGCCCTCGTCGAGCATCGAACCCCACGAGGCATCCGGTGGCTGGGTGCCGAGCCCGAGGAAGGACAGTGCGCTCTCCATCAGAATGGCGAATCCCATCGAGACACTCACCTGCACCAGCACCGGTGCCAGGCAGTTCGGGAGTACGTCGCCGAACGCGATGCGCCAGCCCGACGCGCCGCTCACCTTCGCCGCCTGGACATACTCGAGCTGGCGTTCGCGCAGCGCCTGAGAGCGCACCAGCCGGGCAAAGATCGGGACGTTGATGATGGCGACCGCCCATATCACTGAGCTCAGGCTCGGGCCCGCAATGGCCACCACGAGAACCCCCAGCAAGATGCCCGGGTAGGCCAGCACCACATCCCAGGCGCGGCCGGTCACCTGGTCAACCCACCCGCCGAAGTACCCGGAGATCAGACCGGCGATGGTGCCGATCGTCGCGCCGACGCCGACTGACACGAGCCCGACGATCAGGGAGACCCGGGTCCCGTGTACCAGCCGGCTGAAGATGTCCCGGCCGAACTGGTCGGTACCGAGAATGAACTCTCCGCCCGGAGGCGCCAGCCGCGGCCCGATCTGCGCCTCGGGGGCGAACGATGTGATCAGCGGCGCCGCGAGGGCGGTCGCGACGAGGAGCCCGACGACCACGAGACCGAAGGCACCCGTGGGTTTGCGTAGCAATCGGCGGAACGCCCCCTGCGGTTTGCGCTTCGGCGCGGGCGCCATGGTGCGGGTGGTCTGCACGGCTTGAGCTGTCATCAGGTGCTCCGTCCGGTCAAGAGGCGAACGCGCGGGTCGACAGCGCCATACAACAGATCGACGATCAGGTTGATCACCACGAAGATGACCACCAGCAGGAGCATGACGCCCTGGACGACGCTGTAGTCGCGGTTGCTGATCGAGTCGACCAGTAACCGTCCGATGCCGGGCCAGGCGAAGACCGTCTCGATGACGATCGAGCCGCCGAGCAACCTGCCGAACTGGATGCCAAGGATCGTCAGTACCGGGATCAGCGCATTGCGCAGCACGTGTTGCGTCACGACGAGATGCGGACGTACCCCCTTGGCTTCGGCGGTACGGATGTAGTCCTCACCGAAGACCTCGAGCATCGACGAACGCATGAACCGTGCCAGGACGGCCGCCGTGTTCACCGACAGTGCCAGCGCTGGCAGCAGGATGAAGCTGGCTGCCTGCAACGGATCCTCGGCGAACGAGACGTAGCCGCCCGGAGGAAGAATCCCCAGGTAAAGCGCGCCGCCCAGGATCAGCAGAATGCCGACCCAGAACTCCGGCACGGCGATACTCACCGCACTGGTCGAGGAGATCATCCAGTCGATGGGGCGACTCTCGAACACCGCCGCGAGTACCCCGCCCAGAAAGCCCAGCACAACTGAGATCAGCAGCGCGGCCACTGCCAACTGGACGGTGGCTGGCAGCCGAGATGCGATGAGCTCGCTGACTGCAAGGTTGGAGATGTAGGAAGTGCCGAAGTCTCCGGTGAACACGTTGCCGAGCCAGACGAAGAACTGATTCCACAGTGGCTCGTCGAGGCCCAAATTCGTCCGCACCGAAGCCACCGCCTCTGGCGTCGCATCCGGCCCGGCGATGACCAGCGCAGGATCGCCGGGAACTAGATGGACGATGAGGAAGATCCCGATGCTGGAGATGAGCAGGACCGGTAGCGCCTGGATGGCGCGTTGCACGATGTACCTGGTCACCTGGGGTACCTCCCAGCCTCTCTCGCTGTGACCCTCCGCGCGGACCGCGTCATTCTGTGACGTACGCGGATCGCAGGACGAGTCCGCCGCCGACCCTGGACGTGATCCCTCCGGCGCCGGCGACGGCGGAGAAGCGCGGGGCCGAGGAGATGGGCAGCATGAACGATTCGTCCAGCATGTAGTCGGTGAGTGCGGACACGGTGGCATCCTGATCGGTCTCGGTCAGCGCGAGGATGGCGTCGTTCACCAGCTCCTGGTGCCGTGGATCGTCGACGTTGGAGAAGTTCCGGTCCGGCGTCAGAGGTCGGGAGATGGTGAACGCATAGGCCGGGTGGAACCCGTCGACACCGTAGATGTTGGCGGCGAGGTCCTGATACGTGCCCGTCGTGGCGAGTTCCGCCCACTCGGCGGCCTCGACGCTGCGCACCGTGAGCTCCACTCCGATCTCGGCCAGGTCAGCCTGAAGGATCGTTGCCATGTCCTCCAGCTCCGGGAACGAGGCGTTGGTGACGATCTCGATCTCCAGATCCTCAGCCCCAGCCTCGGCGAGTAACTGTTCTGCCCTGTTCAGATCCTGGTCATAGGTGCGCGCGGCCTGTTCGTCGTGGGCGGGCGATCTGGTCGGCCAGAAGATCGAGGTCGGCTCCACGTAGCCCTCCATCACCTCGCTGGCGAAGCGCTCGCGGTCGATCGCGTAGTTGATCGCCTGCCGTACTCGTGCATCACTGAGGGCATCGGACGTGGTATTGGCCGTGATGTAGAACATGTCCACCGGATCGTTGACCACTTCAATGCCCTGCCCCTCCAACCGGCTGGCGTCGGTAGCAACGATGCCTTCGGCCACGTTGATCGCGCCGCTCTCCACCTGGGTGGCGAGCGATTGTGCGTCACCGACGACGGTCGTTTCGATGCGGTCGAGTAGCGGCTCTTCGCCCCAGAACCCTTCGTTCTTGATCAGGGTGAGGCTGTTGCCGGGCGACCAGTCCTCCAGTTCGTACGGTCCGGTGCCGTTCGCCGTCTGCTCGGCGTCCGGACCTTCGACCGTCTCCTGGTCGACGATGGCCATGAAGTTGAACATGTCAAAGATGCCCGGTGTCGGCTGGGAGAGGGTCAGGCTGAGCGTGTAGTCGTCCGGTGTCTCCATGTCGGTGATCAGGTTCGACAGCCCGGAGAGCTGCGTCGCCCCGACTTCGGGGTCCCGGACGCGCTCGATCGTGTAGACGACGTCGGCCGCGGTGAGCGGCTTGCCGTCGTGAAATGTGACATCCTCGCGTAGGTCGAAGGTGACCTGGGTGTAGTCGTCGTTGACCTCCCACGACTCCGCCAGCGACGGGTGCGGTTCGAGGTCCTCGTCGTACTCGATCAATCGGTCGTAGACGTTGTTCAGCAACAGGTAGTTGTTGGCTCGGATGTGATTGCCGTCTAGCGACAGGACGTCGCCGAGGCGGCCAATCGTGAGCGTCCCGCCGTCCACCGGATCGACGCTCGGTGGGCCGCCTTGTTCGCCGCCTGACTCGACTGGTGCGCAGGCGCCCACGACCGCCAATGTCAGCGCCAAGCCGGCGAGCGCTCCCGGATGTGCCGGGCGCAGCCGACGGGGCCGACGCCCTCGGTCGTTGCTGGGATTCTTCATGGAGATGCCCTTCGTCATGATGGTGTGTTCATTCAAGAGGTCGTGCTGCTGTCGTTGGACGCCGGTTGCCGAGCGGCGTGCGACCCGTCGCAGTCGTGAGGCTTGGCGCCTTTGCACGATCAGGCTGGATAGAAGGTGACGGTATGAGTGGTGCCGAGGCTGCCGGCCGTGTCGACCGTGAAGTTCGCCGAGGCACCGAGGGAGTTCACGGTGACGGTGTCATCGGCGGAGAACGACCCGAACCCGGAGATGGCGACGTCGACACTCACGCTCGCCAACTCCTGGGTCGGGTCCGAGAGAGCGACCGTCAGCGGGCTAGCGCCCTGTTGTTCCACGCCGAGCACGACGAGAGAGCAGCCGGCATCGACGGTGAGGTCTCCGATCGATCCGGCGCTCCACCGGTTGGCGAGCAGCACATCCCGGTAGGCGCCGCGGACAGCCTGGAGATCGCTCGTGTTGGTGATCGTGTCCAGCTTCATGTTCTGCGCGCGCTGTGCGGTCTGGGCTGGGGTGGCGCCGGGAAGCAGAATGTAGGTGTATCCGGCACTGTCCGGCTGCACGCCGTGGTCAAGCCACATCGTGACATACCGCCGGGTGATCGGATCGGTCGGTGCCGTGCCGTGGAGGTTCCCGATATCGGCCCAGGCGCCCGTGCGTTCTTCACGGAGCGCGTGCAGTGTGGCCCCACCTGGGAAGATGTAGCCGCCGACACCCTGAAGGTGCGCCCAGGTGGCGGTTCCCGAGAAGGTCCACCCCAGGCTCCCGGGCTGGGTGACCCCGTCGATCGTCAGCGCGTTGGTTCCGTCAGGGCCCAGGTTGCGGTTCTCGACCACGGTCTCCACCCGGTGGTTGGGCTCACTACCGGTGATGCCGGCACCGAACGCGACGACCAGGTTCTTGAAGCACATCCAGGACTTCTTGGCCCGCAACGGCGACTTTCTTGCCTCGAGGTCCTGACCGACCGCGGCGAGCTCCTCCTCGAAGACCGCGCCACCTGCCCAGGATGCCTGAACGGGTGCGGGAGCGCCGATGCTGTACTGAGGAAGCGGCACGGTGTCGATTGTGGTGCCGGGCAGCCGATAGAGGTCGACCGTCGGCCAGAAGTTGTCCGAGTACTGCGCGTTGTCGGAGTTGTAGAGGTACGTCATGCCGTCGCCGGTGTGCCAACCTTTGAGGTTCTCGGCATTCATCGACTCGTAGTATGCGACGCGTTTGCTGGACATCGAGATCCCCAAGGCCCAGCCAGGGCGCCGGTGGACCGCCCGGGCCATGCCCGGGAAGAGGCTGTGTCCGTCCGGTTCCCCGGTGGAGGCGACCGATCCGTCCGCGAGGAGCTGTTTGAACAGTGCAACCTGAGGGACCTTCCCATCGATGAACGGGCTCTCATAGGTGTGCCGGTACAACCAGCCCTTGCACATCCCGCGCCATCGCTGTGCCGTGCTGGCGTCTGCGGCGTCGGCCAGGCGCAGCATGCTCTCCATCACAAGCCGGGCGCGATCGTGACCACGCTGATTGAACCGGCTGATCGCACGACCGCGAACCAGGTCCAGCATCTGGCCGTCGTAGACCATGGGCGCGTAGGTGTGATCGACGGTATCGAAGACGAACTGCTGATGGGCGCTGGTGAGCTCCCAGGGGGTCCCGGCCAGCAGCGCCATCTGCTTCGAGATGCCGAGATTGTCACGTCCGCCGAGTAGCTCGATTCCGTAGCTGCCGGTGTACGCGACATCGAGATGCTGGATGAACGATCCGTCCTCGTAATACCCGTCGGCACTGGTCACAAACTGGAACACCGGCGCGAGCGCGTCCCGGGCTGTCTGGATCCTCGCGGTGTTGTCGCTGATCACGCCGCTCACCAGGACCGATTGGCATACGTTGACCCGGTTCGCACCGGTCATGTTGGGCGTCGGAACGAAATGATCGATCGCGGCCGCGTATCGGCTCAGCGCCTCGGCCGGGATGTTGTCGTACAGCAGAACGCAGGTGTTGCCGAGAGCGTGCGGCCCGGAGATCTTGAGATGGAACCAACTGCCGAACGGTTCCTGGGTGTCGTTGTAGATCTCCACGTTCGCGGTCTCCAAGCCCGCCAGCACGTCGGCGAGGACGTCTGGGTCCCCTTCGTGAGCTGAGCCAATGGTGCTGAACGCTGTCGCCATCCGTTCCAGGCGCTGAAAGGTGTCTCGCATCCACGACGACGCAGTCCTGTCACCCGCGGTCAACGGGAGATCGGTGAACACGCGGTCGCGGCCTGCGGTGCGGTCGACGAGTGCGACGTGATCGGCGACATCGGAGTCCAGTCGGGCCACAGCCGCGGCCAGATCGGAATCGGTCGTGTCATAGGAGCCGCCGGTCAGCAACTCCTTCCAAGCCGTTCGCAGCGCAGCGATCGCGGCTTCGCTGGTCGTCAGCGGCGTCGCACGTGCCGCCGGGGCAGCGGAGAAGGTCGGTAAGACAGCAGCGACGGCCGCTGCGCCGCCAGTCGTTGCGAGAAAGTGCCGTCGTGTCCACTCATGTCTTGCCTCATCCTCGGCCATGAGAACTCCTACCTGACGTCGTCGTCGGTTGTGTGTACGGACTGTTCGATAGCCGGCGAGCACGCCAGGTCAGCACATGCTGGTACCGGTACCATCCGTTATAGTGGTACCGGTACCAGCCAGGTGTCAACAGGGAGTCGGGAGCGTGATGGTCTCGTTAGATTCGGCCGATGCTGTTCGTGGTGTGCGACACCGCGCGCGTTATGCTGACGGATTCCGAGGTCGGAAATGAGGAGGCCGAGCATGTCCGAGCGGCCGGCGACGATCCGTGACGTCGCCCGCGTGGCCGGAGTCGGGACCACGACGGTGTCGCGTGTGATCAACGATCGACCGAATGTGAAGCCGGAGACCGCGCGGCGCATCGAGGAAGCGATCAAGACCCTCGGGTTCCGGCCCAACCGGCTAGCCAACAGTTTCCGGAACCGCAGCCTCTCGATGATCGGGATGGTGGTCCCCGACCCGACCCCCACGGTGTTCTCCGCCATCGCTGACAGCGTCGACGAGTTCGCCGAGGAACACGGGATGGTTGTCGTCACCGCGAAGTCTCGCCGAGATGCCCGTCGCGAACGTGCCCTGGTCAGTGCCTTTGTCGAGAAGGGGGCCGACGGCATCCTGCTCGTCACCGACGACGACGACCACCGGTACCTCGAAGCAGACCTTGCGCGCGGCTACCCCTTGGTCTTCGTCCTCGATCCGCCAAATGGCGTAGAGGCGCCCGCCGTCGTGGGTGATGATCGCGGAGGAGCGCGTGAAGCGACCCAGCACCTCCTCGCGCATGGTCACGGCCGAATCGGCCTGGTCGGCAGCACGGCCAAACCGTCGACGGCGGAGCGGGTCGAGGGCTACAAAGCTGCGCTGGCCGAGAATGGAATCGCGGTCGATGCGAACCTGATCAGGACCCAACCTGTGAGTACCGACCACGGTTACACCGCGACGCGGGACCTGCTGTCCCTGCCCGATCCACCAACAGCTCTCTTCAGCACCAACTACCCAGCCACGATGGGCGTACTCAAGGCGCTGCGTGAGCATCCTTCTCCGATCGGATTGGTGTGCTACGGCGAGTTCGAAGCCGCGACACTCCTCAGCCCTGGAGTTACCGTCGTGACCTCTGATCCGCATGTCATAGGCCAGCAGGCAGTACAGCTCCTGCTCGATCAGATCGGCGGGAACGGCCCGCGGGCTGCTCGAGTGACCGTTCCGCCTTATCTGGTACCGCGGGGCTCTGGGGAACTCCGTCGAGATCAGTCGTCAGGGCCTTTCGTGGGCTCTGGTGATCCCGATCGTGTCTCTCACATCGAGTCACAGCTCCGCTCGAATGCGCTCCAGGAGGGGCTGGCTGACTGACTGGGCGGCTTCTCTCCGGATCTGAAGCCACCGGCAACCAGTGCTGCACCGGGAGAGGTGAGCTCCACCGTCGGGTGTGGCGGCATGGCTCACCGAGCCTGTCAGGATGCCCGGTTACCGTAGGCCCATGGTCACCACGATGGCGTACCGTCGCCGCTCCCGGACGATGTCCGGCGTTGCTGCGCTCGTCACTGCATCGCTGCTGCTGGTCGCCTGCAGCGACGACGACCCCGAGCCCGACGAGTCGGCCAATCCCGAGTTGGATGCGGCAGCCGCGCTCGCTGAGGCGCTGACCACGGGGGAGTTCGCGGATGCGCCACTCACCGAGGACGACCGCACCCTCGCCGCTGAGCAGTCCGAGGAAGTGCTCGGCGAGCTGACGGCGCTCGCCTCGCCCGCCATCGAGGTCACCTGGTCCTCGAGCGTCTACGAGGAGGACGACGCCGAGGGGGTGCTGGCAGCCGATGCCGCCCTCACCTGGACCTGGGACATTCCCGGCTCCGACGAGGACTGGTCGTACCCATCCTCGGTGCACCTGACCTCCGCCGACGACGGCCCCTGGCTCGCGCAGTGGTCGCGCGACCTGCTCGCCCCCGACCTGGGCGAGAACGGTGTGGTCACCGTGGAGCAGAGCGACGCCGAGCGCGGCGACATCCTTGGCCGTGACGACGAGGTGCTGGTGACTGCGCGGGAGGTCTACCGGATCGGCATCGACAAGACCTACATCGAGTCCGACCAGTGGGAAGACGATGCGATCGCGCTCGGCGAGGCACTGGAGATGGAGGACCCCCAGGCCTATGCCGACCGGGTGCTCGCCGCCGGGGACCGGGCCTTCGTGGTCGCGACGGTGGTCCCGCAGGACGATCCGGACACGGACATGGGCTCAGTGCGGGGCATCGAGGGCGTGAACCTGGTGGCTGACGAGCGCCAGCAGGGGCCGACCCAGTACTTCGCGTACTCGATCCTCGGCGGGGTGGGTGAGGCGACGTCGGAGATCATCGAGGGCTCCGACGGCGCCATCGAGCAGGGCGACCGGGTCGGGGTCTCCGGACTGCAGCTCGCCTATGACGAGCAGTTGCGCGGGTTCGGCGGCCTGACGATCTCGGTCACCTCCGGGGACGAGTCCACCGAGGTCTACACCTCCGAAGCAGTGCAGGGCGAGCCCCTGCGCACCACCTTCGACCTGGAACTGCAGCAACGCGCCGAACAGATCGTGGATGGGCTGGAGGTACCCGCCGGATTGGTGGCGATCGAACCGTCCACCGGCAACGTGCTCGCTGCCTCGTCCAGTGCCGCCAGCAACGGCTGGTCCACGGCCACGCTCGGGCAGTACGCGCCGGGATCCACCTTCAAGGTGGTCACGCTCCTGGCGCTGCTCCGCGCGGGGATGAGCCTCGACGACACGGTCTCGTGCACCGAGAACCTCACCGTGAGCGGACGCGAGTTCGACAACTATCCCGGCTATCCGGAGTCCTCGATCGGCGACATCCCCCTCGAGGAGGCGATCGCGCAGTCCTGCAACACGGCTCTGATGTCGGTACGGGACCAGATCACCGCCGCCGACCTGGCCGATGCCGCTGCCAGCCTGGGGCTGGGGCGCGGGGAGGATGTCGCGCTCGGTTACCCGGTATGGCTCGGCTCGGTTCCCACCGAGGCCGAGGGCACCCTGCACGCTGCCGACCTCATCGGTCAGGGGCAGGTGCTCGCTTCACCACTGGCGATGGCAGGCGTTGCCGCCTCCATCAGTGCCGGAGAGGTGGTCACCCCGGTGCTGGTGGACACCGACGAGTACCGGGAGGGTGCCGCGCAGGCGGTCGAGGACGTGCCCACCCCGCTCACCGAGACCGAGGCGACGCTGCTGCGGCAGGCGATGCGCGCCGTCGTGACCGACGGTACGGCGAGCCAGCCGCTCGCGGACGTGACCGACAACGGCGACCTCATCGCCAAGACCGGGACGGCCGAGTACGACGGCGGAACGCACGCCTGGATGATCGCCGCGCGTGGGGATGTGGCCGTGGCCGTGTTCTTGGAGGAAGGATCAGACGGCGCAGGGGCAGCCGGGCCGTTGATGGCGGAGTTCCTCGGCAGCTCCTGATCCTCGGCGACGTGACGGCACGATCCTTCTGACGGGCCAAGACCACGCGGTACCCGTTGGGAAGTTCGTGGTGCCCACCGGGCCTCACGTCCTCGCAAGCGCCGCTGGAACGTCCGCCTCCCGGGCCGCGACCGGACTCGACTCACCTGAGGGAGACGGTCGTGCCGAGCAGTGCGGCGGCCGGTGCTCGGCGGGCGTCGGACCGGTGCCCTGCCCGGCACCATGCTGCCTGCGCCTGCACGATGCTGATCGCGGCAGCCGGCGAGAGTGGCCGACCGGGCGCGCTCGGCCGGTCGGTCGGATTCGCTCCGTGGACTGTTGACGCGATCATGTGCTCCAGGGCGGTCCACTGCTCTGCGGTCGGGGCGGCGCACAGCGACCCGGCGATGGACATCCTGCCGAGTGTGTCGCCCTCGTGGCCGATGAAGTCGGCCCAGGTCCCCGCCTTGATGTGTTTGGTGAAGCTGATCCGTGAGACCGCTGAGAACGGGATGGTGCGACGACGGGTGCGCAGGGACCTCTCGGCAGTGCGGATCTCGAGCCGTGGCAGGCCAACGGCACGTACGAGAATGATCAGCACACCGATGCCGACGCCAGGCAGCCCGAAGGTGGCACCACCCGGTGCGCGGTCATACGTTCCGACGATCGCGACCAGTGTGACCAGCGCCGTGATCCCCATGACCAACCAGAACGACCACCCGACCCCGCGATTACAGCGCACGCTGGGTGGCACGTGCAGTGGTTCGGTCACCGAATCTCCCTCCGACGCACCAGCGACAGGCTCCATGACCTCGGATGGCTAGTCGTTGTCTCCCGTACGCAGCACGTCGCTGAGCCGATTCGCGGCGGCCATCACGGCGTTCGCGTGCAGCCGTCCCGGCTGGCGGGTCATCCGCTCGATCGGCCCGGAGACCGACACCGCGGCGATCACCCGGCCGGACGGGCCACGCACCGGAGCCGACACCGAGGCCACGCCGACCTCGCGCTCGCTCACGCTCTGCGCCCAGCCTCTCCGGCGCACGCCGGAGAGGATCGTGGCAGTGAACTTCGCGCCGTGCAGGCCGCGGTGCAGCCGATCCGGCTCCTCCCAGGCGAGCAGCACCTGGGCGGCCGACCCGGCGAGCATGGAGAGGGTGGCTCCGACCGGGATGGAGTCCCGCAGCCCCATTTGCTTCTCCGCCGCGGCCACGCAGATGCGCTGGTCGCTCTGCCGCCGGAACAGCTGGGCGCTCTCCCCGGTGTGGTCGCGTAGGGCGAGCAGCACCGAACCGGCCGCGGCGAGCAACCGATCCTCACCGGCCGCCGAGGCAAGCTCGGCCAGGCGCGGTCCGAGGATGAACCGGCCCTGCATGTCCCGGGAGACGAACCGGTGGTGCTCCAGCGCTACGGCCAGGCGGTGGGCGGTCGGGCGGGCGAGATGGGTCGCGGCGACCAGTTGTGCCAGCGTCGCCGGGCCGGCCTCAAGGGCTCCCAGGACGATCGCGGCTTTGTCGAGAACGCCGACTCCGCTAGAGTTGTCCATAGGTCGATATTGCCATCTCACACCGTGAGATATCAAGTCTTGGTCATCGACCCTCTCGGAAAGGCCCACCACCCACCGGGCCGAACGATCGATAGAAGGTGACGTGTCATGGTCGGAACGCTGGCCGAGAAGGTGTGGAAGGACCATGTGGTCCGTCAGGGAGAGGGCGGCGCGCCCGACCTCCTCTACATCGACCTACACCTCGTGCATGAGGTGACGAGCCCGCAGGCGTTTGAGGGCCTGCGCCTGGCCGGGCGCCCGGTCCGCCGGCCGGACCTGACGCTAGCCACCGAGGACCACAACACCCCCACGCTCGACATCGACCTGCCGATCGCGGACCTGACCAGCCGCACCCAGATCGACACCCTCCGCAAGAACGCCGAGGAGTTCGGCGTGCGGATCCACTCCCTGGGCGATGCCGACCAGGGCATCGTGCACCAGGTCGGCCCGCAGCTCGGCCTGACCATGCCCGGCCTGACCGTCGTCTGCGGCGACTCACACACCTCCACCCACGGCGCCTTCGGCGCGCTGGCGTTCGGTATCGGCACCTCCGAGGTGGAGCACGTGCTGGCCACCCAGACCCTCCCGCTCGCCCCGTTCAAGACGATGGCGATCACCGTCAACGGTGACCTGCCCCCGGGTGCGACCTCCAAGGACATCATCCTGGCGATCATCGCCAAGATCGGCACCGGCGGCGGCCAGGGCTACGTGCTCGAGTACCGGGGCGAAGCCATCCGCAAGCTCTCCATGGAAGCGCGGATGACGATCTGCAACATGTCTATCGAGGCCGGTGCCCGGGCGGGGATGATCGCCCCGGACGAGACCACCTTCGCCTACCTCAAGGGCCGGCCGCACGCTCCCGAGGGAACTGACTGGGACGAGGCGGTCGAGTACTGGAAGACGCTGCGCAGCGATGACGACGCCGTCTTCGACACCGAGGTGGTCCTTGAGGCCGACGACCTGGAGCCGTTCGTCACCTGGGGCACCAACCCGGGCCAGGGGCTCCCACTGAGCGCCAACGTGCCGGTCCCGGAGCAGATCGCCGACGAGAACGAGCGCGTCGCCGCGGAGCGGGCCGTGGAGTACATGGGCCTGGTGCCCGGCACCCCGCTGCGCGACATCACCGTCGACACCGTGTTCATCGGCTCCTGCACGAACGGCCGGATCGAAGACCTCCGCTCGGTGGCCAAGGTGCTCAAGGGCCGGAAGAAGGCCGACAACGTCCGCGTGCTCGTCGTTCCCGCTTCCGCACGGGTGCGCCTGCAGGCTGAAGCCGAGGGCCTGGACCAGATCTTCCTGGACTTCGGTGCCGAGTGGCGCAACGCCGGGTGCTCGATGTGCCTGGGTATGAACCCCGACCAGCTCGCCCCGGGGGAGCGGTCCGCCTCCACGTCGAACCGTAACTTCGAGGGCCGGCAGGGCAAGGGCGGTCGGACCCACCTCGTCTCCCCGCTGGTCGCCGCGGCGACCGCGGTACGCGGCACGCTGTCCTCCCTGGCCGACCTCGGCTTCGGCGCCGAGGTGGATCTCGCCACCTTCGACGGCACCCCACTGGCCCCGCTCGACCCGCGCGTACCGCTGCAGGTCTGAGCTAGAGACTCGTCAGGAGAAGAGCTATGGAGAAGTTCACTACGCACACCGGCGTCGGGGTCCCGCTGCGCCGCAGCAACGTCGACACCGACCAGATCATCCCCGCCGTCTACCTCAAGCGGGTCACCCGCACCGGGTTCGAGGACGCCCTGTTCGCCGCCTGGCGTGGCAACCCGGACTTCGTGCTCAACCAGGACGCCTACTCCTCCGGTTCCGTGCTCGTGGCCGGCCCGGACTTCGGCACCGGGTCGTCCCGTGAGCACGCCGTCTGGGCGCTGAAGGACTACGGGTTCAAGGCGGTGCTCGCCTCCCGGTTCGCTGACATCTTCCGCGGCAACTCCGGCAAGCAGGGTCTGCTCGCCGCGCAGCTCGCCCAGGATGACATCGAGCAGATCTGGAAGGTGCTCGAGACCGAGCCCGGCACCGAAATCACGGTGGACCTGGAGAACCGGACTGTCACCTGCGGATCCGTGGTGGCACCGTTCCAGGTGGACGAGTACACCCGATGGCGCCTGATGGAGGGTCTGGACGACATCGGCCTCACCCTCAACCACGAAGCGGACATCACCTCCTTCGAGGCCAGCCGTGGTTCCTGGCGGCCGAAGACCCTGCCGGCCAAGCACCTGCCGACGGTCGAGATCGAGGCAGCCCGCTCGAGCTCCTGATCGACCCCATCGAGTGCCCGGCTTCTCGGCCATATCCAGCGGATATGAACGAGACGCCGGGCACTCGCGCGTGGAGCCGGTGACGTAGGCTTGACTGGCCCGTTCCACCGGACGGGCACGAGTCAGGGGTCATGATGAGGACGGTCGGATGAGTCATCTGCGGGTGCACGGCGGGACGCCGCTGGCAGGCGAAATCACGGTACGTGGGGCGAAGAACTTCGTCTCCAAGGCGATGGTGGCCGCTGTGCTCGGCGAGGAGCCCAGCGAACTACGCAACGTGCCCGAGATCCGTGACGTCAACGTCGTGGCAGGCCTGCTCAAGCTGCACGGGGTGCAGGTGGAGCGGGACGTCGCCGGGGGTGTGGTCCGGCTGAACCCCCGTTTCGTGGAGACTGCCCACAAGGCCGATATCGACACTCATGCCGGGGCCAGCCGCATCCCCATCCTGCTCTGCGGCCCGCTGCTGCACCGTCTCGGCGAGGCCTTCATCCCGGACCTCGGTGGCTGTCGGATCGGCGATCGCCCGATCGACTACCACCTGGAGATCCTGCGCCAGTTCGGCGCCCAGGTGGACAAACTCGATGCCGGCATCCTGATCACCGCTCCGAGAGGCCTGCACGGCACCAAGGTGGATCTGCCGTACCCGAGCGTGGGAGCCACCGAACAACTGTTGCTCACCGCCGTCCGCTCCCACGGGGTCACCGAGCTGCGCAACGCCGCTATCGAGCCAGAGATCATGGACCTGATCGCGGTACTGCAGCGGATGGGGGCCATCATCTCGGTCGACACCGACCGGGTGATCCGGGTGGAGGGCGTCGACCATCTTGGCGGGTACACCCACACGGCACTACCGGACCGGATCGAGGCCGCCTCCTGGGCGTCTGCCGCACTCGCCACCGAGGGTGACGTCTACGTCCGCGGTGCCCGCCAGGCCGACATGATGACCTTCCTGAACACCTTCCGGAAGGTCGGTGGCACGTTCGACATCGACGACGACGGCATCCGTTTCCGCCACCCCGGCACTCCGCTGCGCTCCATCGTGCTGGAGACGGATGTGCACCCCGGGTTCATGACCGACTGGCAGCAGCCTCTCGTCGTGGCGCTCACCCAGGCCACCGGACTGTCGATCGTGCACGAGACCGTCTACGAGAACCGCTTCGGCTTCACCGAGGCGCTCCGCCAGATGGGCTCGACCATTCAGGTCTACCGCGAGTGCCTGGGCGGGCTGGAGTGCCGATTCGGGCAGCGGAACTTCTTCCATTCCGCCGTCATCTCCGGACCCACCCCGCTGCGCGCCGCCGACATCGAGGTGCCCGACCTGCGCGGCGGGTTCTCCCACCTGATCGCCGCCCTCGCGGCCGTCGGCACCTCGGACGTGCGCGGCATCGAGTTGATCAACCGCGGGTACGAGAACTTCACCGGCAAGCTCGAGGCGCTCGGCGCCAAGTTCGAGACGGTCTGAACACCCGACGGCGTTCCTCATCCGGTCAGGTGACCTCACCTGAGCCAGGCGAGGGCCGCCGTCGGGAGCCGGCTCAGCCGAACCTGATCAGGGTGGCGGCACCGGCGTCCAGGCGCAGCACACCGCTGCTCATGGCGCGGTACTCGCCACGGCGCAGGTCGAAGGACTCCGCGCCGGTGCCCAGGCTCAGCTCGACGTCGGCGCGGACGTGCCGGGAGAAGTTCGCCACCAGCACGTACCGCCGATCCTCGGGACCGGTGAACCGGCCGAGCACCACACCGTCACCACCGATCGCGGTGAGATCCTCGTCGGGCTCGAACGGGTCCAGGCCTGCCGGCGCCTCGTCCACCCCGGCCACCTGTACCGCGGTGGAGGTGAGCGGTCGCAGCTGCGCACCGAGCGGCGCGAGATACTCGGTGTTCACCCGGGCGGCGGCGCGGTACAGCCCGGTCTGCCGGCCCTCCACCGTGATCAGGCCTTCGTGGAACCCTTCTCCGCGGGCCGGGTCCGGCGTCCAGTAGGTGAAGTACTGCACGCCCTTGTACCCGTAGGCGAGGCTGATGCTGATCTGCCAGCGAAGGTCGTCCTCGGTCGGTACGTCATGACCGGCGTACCCCACGCTCTGGATGTACACCCACGGCTCCCGGCCGTGGTCCAGCGCGGCGATGCGCACCTGGGCAAGGTTCTCGAAGTATCCGAGGTCCTCGCCGTCGGCGAGGATCGGGTACCTGTCGAAGGAGAGCACGGGCGTGTCGATCTGCTCAGCAGCCCGCTCGTAGGCGCCCCCGTCGCGGAACTCCGGAACGCCGTTCGGGAAGTGGTTGAGATAGTGCAGGGCGTCCGGGTATGCCTGGTTCGCGGCCGCGACGGCGGTGGCGAGCTGGGCGAACTTCGTCTCGCGTGGTTCGTCGAACAGGTGCAGGCCGGCGAAGGACGTGCGCCCGGATCCGGCGGGCCGGCGCCACGCCGAGAGGTCGGTCTCGAAGTCCTCGCCGAACAGTTCCGAGCCGTCCGGTGCGGTGACCCGCACCTCGTCGAAGAAGGCCGACTCCGACCCGGCCTGCCGGAAGCCCGCGCTGCCCGAGGTGAAGGTGCGGTCGGTGGTGGTGTCGACCACCTCTCCGTCGATCGTGGTGGTGATCGTGGCACCGTCCAGGGTGGTCTCCACCTGGTAGGTCTGTCCCTCGGTGAGCGGGAAGGGGAGTGGGGTGGAGGTCACCGTCGGTGTACCGCCGACGAAGACGGCCTTCGTCAGCGCGGCGTTGCCGTCACTGCCTTGGGAAGACAGGAGCCACACGTATGCGTTCGCCTCGTCCTGTACGCGGAACGCCCAGCCGGCCTGAGCGTGCCCGCCCGCTCCGGTGGGGCGGGGTTGGGTGGTGAAGGCGAACGTGTAGTCGTCCCAGTCCGTCCCGTCGCTGACCCAGCCGATGGAGCCATTGCCGCTGCCGCCGGTGATCAGCAGGCGGCCCTGCTGCAGCTGCCACTGCGGGGCGTAGCGGCCGACCACCTCGGCGACCTTCTGCCGGGCCTCGTCCTCGCTGAGAGTGAACGGCTGGGCGGGGTCACCGAAGGCGAACTGGCGCAGCAACCATCGGATGTCGGGGTCGTCCACGAGCACGTGCAGCCCGGCCTGCTCGGCCACTGCCAGCTGGTGGTGGTTGATGTGCACGTCGGCGTAGGTGTAGTTGCCGCCGTGGACGAAGGTGAACCCTGCGTCGGCGATCTCCTGGTAGCGCTCCACCGTGGTCTGCAGCGGGGGTGGCGGCCAGAAGATGCCGATCGGGAACCGGTCATCGGCCAGGATCGGTCCGCCGGTCGATCCGGTCTCGGACGCGGCTGAGTCGGGGGCGGCATGTGCCGCCGCGACGGGACCGATGGTAGGAGCGCCGATCGCGGTGGCGAACGTCGCGCCTGCTCCCAGTCCGCTCGCGCGGAGGAAGGTCTTGCGGCTCAGGTGGTGCGAGGTGGTCATCGTCGGCTCCTCGATCTTAGGTGGACGTGCCCCGTTCGGGGCGTCGGGGTCGCACCGCTCGGGCGGTGTCGGCAAGATGCTGGACGGTGCGTTTATAGGTGGATTGGCTCACAGCGAGGTAAAGCACCTCAACGACGGCCAGTTCGGAGTGCCGAGCCGCGAGCGGCCCGTCCCGGAAGGTGGTCTCGGCACTGATGGTGAGCAGGCTGTGGTGGACCAGGTCGGCCAGGGACGAACTGTGGCCACCGGTGATCGCCGCGGTCAGCGCACCCCGTTCGCGGGCGCACGCGACCATGTCGAGTGTCTCCTGAGTCTCCCCGCTGTGCGAGACGGCCAGTGCCACGTCCCCTTCGGTGAGCTGGACCGCGGCGACCAGGCCGTCGTGCACGTCGGCGTAGGTCCAGCAGGGGACGCCGATCCGGGTGAGACGTAGCTCGAGTTCGCGGGCTATCACGCCGCTCCCGCTCACGCCGTAGACGTGCACCCTGCGTGCGGTACCGATCGCGTCAGCCACGGCCTGCACAGCGTCCAGGTCGAGGCAGGCCAGTGTCGCGTGCACGGCACGCGCCTGCGCGGCCTCGAAGGTCCGGACCACGTCGCTGAGTGGGTCGTGGGGCCCGATGGTGCGACTGATGTCGACGTCCCAGTGGCCGTGGGCTGAACTCGCTGCGTCGGCGGTGACGGCGACCCGTAGCGCGGGATAGCCGTCGAGGTCCAAGGTCCGGCAGAGCCGGGACACGGCGCCCGGTGAGGTGCCGGCGGCCTCGGCGAGTTCGGTGATGGTGCCGGCGACGCTCCCGTGCGGATCGTTGAGGAGTTGTTCGGCCGTCCGCCGGACAGCTGTGGGGAGCTGGGGGAGCAGGCGCCGGATCTGCGCGAGAACACCCGGCGACTGGTCAGCATCAACCATGACAAGGAATATCGCAGGGAACGATACGAACGTCAAGAGTTGATAGAAAGTATCGCACTGGATCTCTGAGCGAATTGCTAGGTGGCTCCCAGGGGATACTCAGGTTCGCCGCGCAGAGTAAGTGATGTCGGAACGGAACCGACCGGTCGTAGACGACACCATCGACCGCAACCCCCGGTGACTGTCTCCCACCGGGGATTGGGGATGCGGCGCGTTTCTCTCCCCTCGCGCCCGCATTCGGGTGCCGGGCCCTCGGGCCCGGCACCTCCGTCTGTGCCAGCCCGAGCGGCAGAGCGGATGAGGCTGGGGACGGTAGCGTGACGACCGTGCGAGCAGGAGGAACGGCCGGGACCGGCTGGCGGGGCCAGAGCGACCCTCAGCGATTCGAGCTCTACAACCGCTGGTCCCTGTACTTCCTGTTGATCTTCGGCCCGATCGTCGGGATCAGCGCGGCGGCGAGCCTGGCGAACGCCACGGGGACGCAGGCGTGGTTCGGGCCGGCGGCCACGGCCGGGTTCCTGATCCAGACCGGCGTGGCCGAGATCGTGCTCGCTCGAGGCTTGAACCACTACCTGGGCCGCGCCGCGCGCCCGACTCGTACAGCAGCGGTTCTCGTGGTGATCACGCTGCTGCTGATCGCGCTCGCGGCCGTCCCACTGATGCAGGCGGAACCGTTGCCGACCGACGACGGTCGGCTGCTGATGCCCGGTTGGGTGTTGCTGGCCCCCGTGGGGATCGCGTTGTCCGCTCTTGCGCCGCTGTTCACGACTCGCTGGCTGGTGACCGCCGGTGTGCTGGCGATGGGGGGCGCCGCCGCCCTGCAGACCTGGGGGAGCGGTGAGCCACGTGCCCTGGTCCCGTTCGTGATCAGCGGCACCCTGGTGGTGATCGGGGTGGTCCTGTCGTTCCGCGTCTCCGCCTGGATGATCGGTGTGGTGTGGGAGCAGGCGAACCGCCGCGAGGTGGACGCCCGGCTCGCCGTGGCCGAGGAGCGGCTGCGCTTCTCCCGCGACCTGCACGACATCTTCGGTCGCACCCTCTCCACGGTGGCAGTCACCAGCGAGCTCGCCGCCGAGCTGGCCCGCCGCGGTGATCCCCGTGGACCGGACAAGATGCTCGAGGTGCGCCAGATCGCGCAAGACGCGCTCCGGGAGGTGCGGGACGTCGTCGAGGGCTATCGACGGGCCGACCTGCCGACCGAGCTGGCCGGTGCCCGGGAGATCCTACGGTCGGCCGGGATCACGGCCGAGGTCCGGGGCGAGGAGCTCGTGCTGGGAGAGCAGGCGGCCGAAGGGCTGGGATGGGTGGTGCGAGAAGGCGTCACCAATGTGGTGCGTCACGCCGATGCCCGCACCGCGGGCATCACGGTGGAGATCGCCGACGGCGGAGCACAGGTGGTCATCGTCAACGACGGTGTTCGTCCGGTCGCCACAGCACGACCGGGGTCCGGACTGCACGGCCTGCGTGAACGCCTCGCAACGATCGGTGGGAGGATCGAGGCAGGCGTGGACGACGCCGACCAATCCCAGTTCCGGCTCGAGGCGTGGGTTCCCGACGACAAGGAGGTCACGCCGTGACGATCCGGCTGCTGCTCGCTGACGACGAGAACCTGATCCGGGACGCGCTCGCGTCCCTGCTCGACCTGGACGATGACCTCGAGGTGGTGGCCCAGGCAGCCAGCGGCACCGAAGCGGTGGCGGTCGCCGCCCGGGAACGCCCGGACGTGGCCGTGCTGGACCTGCAGATGCCCGGTCTCGACGGGATCGAGGCTGCGGCCCAGATCATGGCGGACCTGCCGGAGTGCCGGTGCGTGATCGTCACCAGCCACGGGCGCCCGGGGTACCTGAAGAAGGCACTCGAGACGGGTGTGCGCGGATTCCTGCCGAAGACGACGTCGGCGGCTGTGCTGGCGGACGTGGTGCGGCAGGTGCATGCCGGCGGGCGGTATGTGGATCCGGAGCTGGCAGCGGACGCCATCTCGGCCGGGGCCAGCCCCCTCACTGCCCGCGAAGCAGATGTGCTCGAGCTCGCCGCGGACGGCGCCCCGGTGGAGGAGATCGCGACCCGCGCCTCGCTCAGCCCAGGCACAGTCCGGAACTACCTGTCCTCCGCGGCCACCAAGCTGGGTGCGTCGAACCGGCACGAGGCGGCGCGCACGGCTCGCGCACGGGGGTGGATCTGATGGGCTCCGTCGATCGCGCACCTGTGCCCCGTGCCTACCGGGTAGCCGCAGGAATCGCCCGGGTGCCGGTGCGGGCGATGACCCGGCCCCGGTGGAGCGGGCTGGAGAACCTCCCGGACGGTCCGTTCCTCGCCGTGGCCAACCATGTCTCCACGATCGACCCCCTCACGGCCCTGCACTTCTTCGTCGCCCAGGGTCAGTTCCCGGTGGCGCTGGCGAAGTCTCCGTTGTTCGAGGCCCGCGGGCTCGGCTGGCTGCTGCGCGCGTGCGGCTACGTCCCGGTGTACCGGGACAGCGACGATGCCGCTGCCTCGATCGAGGCGGCCGCCGAACGGCTCCGCAGTGGCACCAGCGTGCTGATGTTCCCCGAGGGCACCCTCACCCGGGATCCGGACCTGTGGCCGATGGCGGCACGCACCGGTGCCGCCCGTCTGGCACTCGAGACCGGGGTGCCGGTGGTGCCGATCGCCCAGTGGGGAGCGCACGAGCTGATGCCCCCACCCACCTACACCCTGCACCCGTGGCGCCGGCCGCGGATCACGGTGCATGCGGGGGCACCGGTGGACCTGAGCCGGTTCCGCGGCCAGGAGATCGATGGCGACGTGCTGCGCGCGGCCACGGCGGTGATCATGGCCGATCTCACCGACCTGCTGGCAACGATCCGACCAGGCACCCCGCCGACCGAACCGATGCAGTGGCGGCCGGAGCCCGGGCAGGGCTACCGGCGCTGACGCCTCAGCTGCTCGGCCAGGTGATCGTGTCCTCGAACGTCCCGCTGGGCCCAGTGACCACCACGCGCACCTGCTCGCCCGGGTTGCCACGGAACCATTGGGATTGCCAGTCGCCCGAGCCGGCAGTCAGCGTGACATCGGCCTCCCGCCACGGCTCGCTGTAGGGCGTCCCCGACTGGGAGGCATGGAATGCGACGTGATAGTCGCCCGCGACGAAGCCCGAGTGTTCGAACCCCAGATAGTGGCAGGCGTCGCTGACGCAGGAGCCGTCGGCGCTGGTCGCTCCCTGGGCGTCACCCATGGCAAGCATCGTCACCGAGGGAGGGCTGACCACCTGGGGCATGTCCGATATCTGACGATCCTCCGCGTACGGGCCGCCGGACCGGGTGCCGCTCCACTGCCCGTGCTCGTTCCGCACCTGGACGCGGATCGTGTGGATCGTCTCCCAACCCCCTGTCACACTCGCCGATCCGGTGCGGCCGGTCACCACGTTCCAGCTGTCGCCGTTGATCGAGTACCGGGTCGCCGTCAGGTCCGCACCGTTGTTGCGGTTCGGCACTGACCAGTCGAAGGTGACGGTCTGCCCGTCGGCGGAGGAGTCGATGCTGATGCCCCCGTTCCCCGGTGGGCCGTGGGTGGAGAACGTGGGGGAGGCCCCGCTCCAGCCGCCACAGTAGGAGTTGCAGGCGCGGACTTCGATGCGATAGCTCTGCCCGTCCTGCGCCACCGTGATCCTGTTGTTGCTCGACAAGGACTGCACGGACCCACCGTTCAACCGGTACTCGTACCGGCCGATCGCCTGCCCGTTGTTGTTCGGCGCGGAATAGCTCACCTCGGCGGTGTTGTCCTGGCCGGTGGCGCTCGCCGTGACGTTCGTGGGTGCCCCTGGGGCACCGAAGGAGCGCAACGGCTCCGATCTCGCGGAGAAGTCGCCTCGCCCGGCCCGGTTGGTGGCGGCCACGGCGAAGGAGTAGTCGTGACCATTCTCCACCTGGACCTCACGGGAGTTCCCGCCGCCGGTCGGGGTGAAGGTGTGGGCGAGCTGCCCGTCCCGGTACATCCGCACGTGGTACGTCCAGACCGGGTCGCCATTGTCGTCCGGGCTGGTCCAGGTGACCTGGATCCGACCGCCGGCAGCGTCGTCGATCCGGACGGCCTGCGGTGCCTCGGGCTGGAACGGCGGACCATACGGGTGGATCGGCGCCGACCACTCGCTCCATGCACCCGGGTTCGGTGCGTCGTTGATCGCCCGCACCCGGAACGTGTAGCTCTCACCGTTGGTCAACCCGGTCCAGGTCAGGCTGTTCCCCGTCACCGACCGCTGACCGGCGCCGTCGCCAGGGGAGATCTGCACGTCGTAGGAGGTGATCGGGGTGCCCTCGTTCACCGGGTTTGCCCAGCTCACCTCGAGCTGTTCGTCCCCGGCGCTGACGTAGACGACCCGCGGGGCTTCCGGCCGCACGTCGGGGATGGCCTCGGCCGAGGCCGGGCTCGCCGGGGAGTCCCCGACGGCGTTCGTGGCAGTCACGCTGAATGTGTAGCCCGTGCCGTTGGCCAGGCCGGTGATGGTGCAGGTGGTCGTCGGGCATGCCTGCGAGCCGCTGCCATAGGTCACCGTGTAGCCACTGATCGACGCGCCATTGTCCTCCGGCGCGGTCCAGCTCAACGTCACCTCGCCGCTCGCGACCTCTTCGATCAGCGGGATCGTCGGTGCCTCCGGTACGCCGAGCACTGCGGCGGTGATCTGCCCCTCCACCGCCCGGTCGGGCTCGCCGGTCACATCCACCACCGTGTAGGTCGCCGTCAGTCGGCCCACGAAGTCGGCTGCGGGGGTCAGCACCACCTGATCCCCCTCGACGGACACTGCGCCGGAGCCCGCCGTGATCTCCGCGGCCGTGATCTCCCGGGGTTCGCCGGAGAACGGGTTGGAGTCATTGGCCAGCACCGGTACCGAGACGCTGTCGCCTTGCTCGATCTCACCGGCGTCGTCCGGGTTGGTGGAGATCAGCGGCCGGTTGCTGGAGGTGGAACTCAGCACGACCACGGCTCGGACCGGGTCGCTCTCGCCGTCGGTCACCTCGATCACCAGATCCTGCGAGGACCCGGCCGGGGTGTCCTCATCAGCAGTGACGGTCAGGATGTAGTCCTCCAGGCTCGCCTCGAAACCGTCGGCCTCCTCCGCGATCCGATACTCCAGATCGGTGGACCGCCCGTCCGGATCCTCCGCCAGCCTCGCGATGTCCAGGGTGACCGCCTCGCCACCCTGCTCGGCCTCCACCGACCCGTCCCGCATCCGCGGCGGCTGATTCTCGTTCGAGACCACCATGATGTCCAGGGTGAGCACCGAGGTCAGGATGTCATCGTCATTGATGTCCTCAGCATCGGTCACCTCGAACGTCAGGGTCGCGGGCCCGACATAGTTCGGGTCCGAGGTGTACTGCAAGGTATCGGTATCCACCACCGGGGACGACCCGTCGGAGTTCGTGGCCCGCACACTGCTGGAGTCCGACAGCTGCACCGGCTGGCCACTGAGTGCCACCACGTAGTCATTGAGCTGGATGGTCTCCGGCTCCCCGGCGAGCACCTCGATCACCTCAGTATCCGGACGCAGCACCGGACCGGTGTCCTCGGTCCCAGGCACCTCGATGAACGCATACGAGGTCAGATCATCCTCATCAGTCACCCGATACGTGACCACCTGACGGGTCGGCGCCAGGGTCACCGTCACCGTCTCCCCGTCATCGGAGCGCGCATTCTCCTGGCCGGCGGTCACTTGCACGGTCAGGCGCTCGGCGCTGCCGTCCGGGTCGGTGTCGTTGGCGAGTACATCGAGGACCACCTCCTCCTGGCCCAGCAGCGAGGTTGCCGGCACCACGTCGTCCACAGCGATCGGGGGAGGAGCTCACTGTCGGGATCGACCGTCACGGTCAGCAGGCCGCTCGCTGTCCCGCCATGCAGATCGGTGATGTGATACGTGACCAGGTGGTCCCCGGGATCCGACGGGGAGGTGAAGGCCAGCATCCCCTCCCGGCTGTGCACATCGTCGACGGAGCTCTCGGAGACAGCCGGGTCGTCGACGATCGGCAGGTCGCCGTCAGGATCGGTGTCATTGGCGAGCACGTCCACCACGACGGGACGGTCCGGTGGCACGGTGACGGTGTCTTCGACGGCCATCGGTGGCCGGTTCTGCGCCGGTGGCGGGACGACGCCCACCGAGACCGTCGCCACCGAGAGCGTGCCTGGTCGATCCCGCACCGTGTAGGTGAATTGGTCCGGGCCGGCCGAGTCGGTGAACGCCTGGTAGTCGATATAGCTGGGGCCCACCTCGACGATCCGCCCAAGAGTTGGTGGCTCATCCACACCCAACAGCTGCACCGAGTCCCCGTCCGGATCGATCCCGTACAGCTCGACCGGAATCCGGATCCGCTCACCGGAGAACGCCCGCGTGTCCACATCGCGCGCCTCCGGCGGGCTGTTCGCGTCCTCGGCGCGTGCCTGCACGTTGATCCGGATCGTCGCCGAGTCCTCGCGGCCATGGACGTCGATGATCCGGTACACCGCCGTCAACGGTCCGGCCTCCTCGGGGGCGCGGAACCGGATCATCTCGCCTGCCGTGAACATCAACCCGGTGCGGGGCGTCTCGGCCAGGTCCGGTGCGAGGCGGAAGTCGACGCCGTCCGGGTGGGAGTCGTTACTCAGCACCGGGATCGTGACGTGGTCCCCGGCCCGCACCTGTACCTCGTCGCCGACCGCCACCGGCGCGCGGGTCCCGGTTTCGGCGTCCATGGGGAGCACCAGCACGTCTCCCTCAGCGGACCGGGTCCCGTTCGAGACGGTGTAGGAGATCGTCACCGGTTCGTGCAGGGTCCGGGTGGCGCTGATCTGCAGGATCCGGTGCTCCAGCACGGCCACCCGCAGTCCGTGACCGTCGGGAACGGTGATCTGCTGCACGGCGAGGACCCCGCCGGCGCGATCCTCGTCGTTGGCCAGCACGTCCACGAGGACGGAGCCGCCCGGGGACAGTTGCGCTGTGTCCGTCGCGGCGATCGGATCCAGGTTCTGGGGCGCGAGCACCCGCACCCGCACCAGACCCGTGGCCGAGAGCCCGTCATCGTCGGCCACGGTGTAGACGACGTAGTAGTCCCCGCTCGATGCGGCCGTGAAGGTGAAGGTGGCGGAGTTCGTGCTCTGCCTCACGTCGGCGCCGTCAGCGAAAGTGAGGTTCGCCAGCCGCAATGGCCGATCGTTCGGGTCCCGGTCATTGGCGATCGGGTCGATCTCGATGGTCTGGTCCACGAACGTCGTCGCGTAGTCGAACACGGCGACCGGAGGGTGGGCCGCTTCCGGGAGCACCGTGACGTCGATCGGGATGTCACTGGTCGAGCGCCCGTCGGTGACCTGGACGAGGACGGTCGCCGTGCCGGTGGTTCCGCCCGGGTGGGTGATCGTCACCATCCCGGCCGGACCGAGGCGGACCTGCATGCCGCCGGTCTCGCTGGTCCCCACCACCTGAAGCGGATCTCCGTCGGGATCGAGCACAGCCTCGAGCACGTTCACCTGCACCGTCCGGCCGGCGACGACCTGGACAGCAAGGGGATCGCCGGCCTGTTCCGGTGGGCTGTTCGCCGACGTCACGTCGAGACTCACGGTGGCTGTGTCGGTACCGCCGCGGCCGTCGTCAACGGTGTATCCGAAGGACGCGGTGCCGCTCGCCCCAGGGGCCACCCGGACCTGCACCGCGCGCCCGCCCTGCACAGCCTCCACCCGTCCGAACGAGGCATCGATCCCCTCGGTGATCGCGACCGTCAGCAGGTCGCCATCGGCGTCGGAGTCATTACGCAGGACTGGCAGCGTCACGGTGCGGCCTGCACGTACCCCGGACTCGTCGTCCTCGGCGACCGGTGGCCGGTTGGGTGCCTCCCGGTCCAGCTCGAGCTCGTGCTGCGCGAGGTCCGGTGTGTGCGAGTCCTGAGTCTCGTCCTCGCTCGGTGGGAGGGACTCCTCCCAGCTGTCCACCAGGATCAGCGGGTTCTCCACCATCCAGGAGTTCCCTGTCGCCAGCTCGTTCAGCACGACGAAGCCATGGTTCTCCCGGAACACCAGCTCACCGCCGGTGGCCTCCGGAACATCCAACTTCTCGGGTGCGGCCCCGCCGCACTGGCGCAGGTACTCGCCCGGGGTCGAGGCCCAGGCACTGTGCACACACCCGGCCACCTGCACCGGCTGCGCGGGCAGACCGACGGCCGATGCCGGGTGCACGGTCGGCGGGGAACCGTCCAACGGCACCGTGACCAGTGCATCGGAGGTGGCTAGGGCGACACGGTCGCCGTGCGCGCTCGGAGCCTGCAGCCGTGCCGACGCCTGATCGATGTCCAGATCGGTGAGGGAGAGCGGGTCCGTGCCGGGCTGGATCAGCGTGAGCTCGGCGGTCGTGGGATCAACGGTGAGTGCCACCGGGACGTTCCCGACCGCCGTCAGCTGGGTCTGTGCACCGTCGAACAGGGCGGGGTTCAGCTGGGTGACCTGCGGCTCGGTACCCTCCCGCGGGTCGAAGGTGAGCAGCTCACCGGCCGCGGTGTCCAGTCCGTATGCGGTGCCGTCCTCAGCGATGGCGTGCGCGGCTCCGGTACCCAGCACCGCCTGCGGCTCCTCGCTCGCCTCCTCCAGCACATGCAGCTCATCCAGTGCCAGGATCCGCCACTCGCCGGTCTCGGGATCGAGCACTCCGACGGTGTCCTCTCCGAGCTGCACATCGGCACCTGACGGCAGCGGCGCCGCTGGACCCTGCACCGTCACCGTGGCGGGATTGACCCGTTGCAAGGTCTGCCCGGCCCGGTCCTCGATCAGCACCACCGCACCGTGCTGCAACAGATCGACGTCCTGGCTCAACGCCGCCAGAGTGGCGTCGATCTGGCCCACCGGGTAGTTGAGCCGACCCACCAGGATCGATTCGTTGTTGGAGACCCACACCCCGCCGTCGTTCAGATCGACATCAGCGGTGGCGACACCGTCGTAGTTCAGGCTCAGGGCCACCACCGTGCCCAGCACGAGCGAGAGAATGGTGGCACTGGCGATCGGGCGACGTCGACGACGCAGTTCAGCCCACCAGCTCACCCGTACCCCCGTGCAACGTGCAGCGATCCGCCGATCATCTTACGCACTGCGAGGCAGGGCAGCGGGGGCAGAACTCCCCATGCCGGCCCGGGGCGGCGCTCAGTCCTCCACGTGCTGGACGTCGATCACGACCCGGACCGGGTCAGTGAGCGAGAACACCCGGAACGGTGCGTCGGAGTCGTCGATGCCGAGCACCACCTGGGTGTAACCCTCGAACGTCCCACCGACGTCGACCTGCTCGACTTCCTCACCCTCGTGATCGAGGGTGGTGGGGGAGAAGTAGTCGTCGGTCTTCTCGGGGTACCGGGTGCCGTCCAGGCGGACCTCGAGCACGGCGTCACCCTCGAGCAAGATCGGGTTGCCGCTGCCGTCCTGGACTGCTTCATCGACGTACTCGGCGGTCCAACCAGGCGTACCGGTCCCGTCGAACTCGATCACGACGCGGTCGAACCCCTCGTGCGCGCCGGTCCGCGCGTCCACCAGCAGCGCGTCGGGCTCGCCCTCCTGCGCCTGGGTGTCGGTCGAGGTGTCCGCCGGGAACGGTTCGGCGCCCTCGGAGGGTTCGTCCTCGGACGTCGGTGCTGTCTCGGTTGGCTCGGAGGACTCCTGGTCGGAGGTCGGATCCTCGCTGGGTTCGGCGGTCGGCTCCGCGGCGGGCTCGGACTCGCTCGTCGTCGGGTCGGTCGCCCCGCCGCCGTCACCGGGCGAACCACCGCCCCCGTCACCATCGCAGCCGGCCAGGGCCAGGGCGGCGGCCAGAGCCGCTGCGGGGACGTATCGGATCCGTGTGCGTCGCATCACCGCCTCCTTCCCACGATCGTGCTATCGAGCGTACTCCGCGGCGACGGCCAGGGCCCGGTCGAGATCGGCGATCAGGTCGTCGGCGTCCTCTATGCCGACGGACAGCCGCAGCAGGTCCTCCGGCACGGTGGGCGCCTCGGCAGCCAATCGGCGCCGCCGCTCCAGCAGCGACTCCACCCCACCCAGGCTAGTGGCCGGGAGCCACAGTTGCACCGCGCGGGTGAGCGCATCCGCACCGGCCACGCCGCCGAGCGGACGCAGCGTGAGGATCGACCCGAAACCGTTCATCTGGTCCGCGGCACGCTGGTGCTGCGGGTGGTCCGGCAGCCCGGGGTAGC